>CALGOI010000218.1 GCA_937959065.1 uncultured Ignavibacteriota bacterium
GTAGCCGGCTGTTTTTCCAATCTATAATTCCTTCCGCGCTTTTATGGAGAACATGTGCGGGATATTTGTGCCGCAATGCTTATTAACGAACTTACCGGGCTCGAGCTCTTCCATTTCAGGAAAGCAATTATACGCTGAATACGGATATTCATTTAATTCTTCTATTCTAAAACCATGCTTTATGAGCGAGTTTATAATATCCGAAAATGTGTGACTCCATGAATAATCTTTAAAAATCTTCCCATTGCCTCCATCGGTATATGAACCCTCAAATTCTTCTTCATAAGGCTGCCCGGTGTTAAAATAATTATAAGGAATCGATTTAAAATCGGAATCGAATGTAAGATAAAATGGGTGAAACTCCACTATATAGAATGTCCCGCCGGGTTTTGTAAAGTGCGCAACGATGTCAGCCCAGCCATCCATATCCGGCAGCCAGCCAAGGACTCCGTATGATGTATAAACTATATCGAACTGTTCGTCGAGGTTTTTTTTCAGGTCATAGATGTTGGAATTTACAAAACGGGATTTTAGTCCGAGCTCGTCGCGCAGTTTTTCAGCCTGCTCAAGCGCAGCGTCGGAGATGTCTATACCTGTAGGGGTTGCGCCTTCTCTTTCCCACGAGAGTGTGTCCATACCGAAGTGGCACTGGAGATGCAGAAGGGATTTGCCTTTTACGTCGCCAAGCGCATCGAGTTCGATATCAATGAGTGAGCTCTTACCTTTTTTGAAGCTGTCGACGTCATAAAACTCAGAACCTATGTGTATAGCGGTCCTTCCGTTCCATGAGTTCTTATTTGTTTCGAAGTACTGCCTGTGTTTATCGTCCATTACAAGTGTGATTTTAATTCTTCCAGGGACTGTATTATTGCGAGGAATTCTATCTCCGCGCTTTCGAAATGCTTATGTCCGAAGCGCGATATGCCGATGAAGTCCGTCCCGGCATTCCGGGCTGCTCCCGCGTCGATTGGATTATCGCCTATGAAAAGGCTTCGGTCAGCCGAAGTACCGATGTTATTTATTGCCATTAAAATACCGTCCGGCGCGGGTTTGGGGTTAGCCATATCCTCCATCCCGATTATTGTATCGAAGAGGTGGATGTAGTTATTTCGCTCGAGATATTCCTCTATCCGGAAACGGTACTTATTCGAAACAACGCCGAGCTTATATCCGCTGTCTTTTAAATGCAGAAGGGACTTGTGCGTATCATCAAACAGCTTTGTCATATCGCTCATTACTCCGTCGGCGAACTCCATATACTTCAGGCGAATCTGCTCGTGTATGTCGGGATCGGTTACATCAGAGTGACGGGCGATGAATTCTATCATTGTGATGCCAACCGTATAGTGCTCCATCCCCGGTGAAACAAATTCAAGATCCAATGCTTTAAATGCCTGTACCAAACAGTGCTCGATGCCTTCGGATGCGTCCGCCAGAGTAAAATCGAAATCGAATAATATTGCGTCGTATTTTTTACTCATATCGATGATAGCAATAAAGGTAATGTATTTCAAATTATAATATAATATAATTCACAGGTTGCAGGCGAGGTGGCGTCACGTTCTTTTTCCACTCTTTTATTTCCGTTTCCCAAGCCCTTTATATTTCTGTTTCCCAAGCCCCAGCTTGGGAACTTATCAGATAACTATTTTTTTACGCCTCGTTCCCAAATTCCGGTTTGGAACGTAATATGCCTTACTAAAATAACCTTGAGTTATACCAATATTTATTCCACAATCGGTGATACATGCGCATATAACCCTTTTATCATTTAAAGTTTTTAACCTGCTTTGTATCTTTGCATATGTTTTATAATCTTCACTACCATGAACCAAAAACGAACCCTGTTTACCGCTTTTGTTTTTCGATATGTTTATTTCACGTTTTTTTGCACCCCCTTTTTTGGGCAATGCAAACTTTGTTTTTACAAAGAAGGAAAAGAGGAATTTTCAAAAACCGCACTGCGCCGGAACTCTCTGAAAAAACATACACGGTTTTTGGACCCCGGCTGAGTTTTTTATAACTGCCTGATAAAATAAGAGCGCTTAAAATGACAGGCATACTTTAAACGGAAAGATTATTTCATAAAAATTGACAACGGGAAAAGTTATATTGAAGCCTAATTCAAAATTTTAACATTTATGAGTACAGTAAACACAGCAACAGAAGAGTTAAACCTGATGGTTTGCCGGATGGCGGAGACATTACAGGGCTCGAGCATTTTACGCATAGCGAATGAAATAAAAGACAAGAAAAAGCAGGGATTCGAAATATATAATTTAACAATAGGGGATTTCGATTCTAAGATATACCCGATACCTCACGAACTCGAAGAGGAGATCGATAGATCATACAAAGACGGCAATACAACATATCCAAATCCGCAGGGGAATCCCGAGTACAGGGAAGCAATCGCGAATTATATAAAGAAATATGAGAAGCTGGATTACAGTCCGTCTGAATTTCTGATAGCAGGCGGCGCAAGGGCGCTGGTTTACGCGACATACAGAACGATACTGGATGAAGGCGACGGTGTTATTTATCCCGTTCCTTCATGGAATAATAATCACTACACCCACTTAGCTAATTCGAAAGGGTTTGTCATAGAGACCAAGGCGAAGAATAACTTCATGCCGACAGCTGAAGAGATTGCGCCGTACATCGGTGAAGCGAATCTTATCTCCCTGTGTTCACCACAAAACCCGACCGGTACGGTTTTCAGCCGGGAAGGTATGGAGGACGTGTGTAATTTAATTCTCGAGGAAAACGCAAAGCGCGCCGGTAAGAGAAAGCCGGTCTATATGATGCTTGACCAGATCTACTGGATGCTCACATATGGTGAGTACGAACATTACAATCCTTTTTCGATAAATCCGGAGATGCGGAATTACACTGTATTCATAGATGGGCTGTCTAAGACGTTCTGCGCGACGGGACTCAGAGCAGGGTGGGCGTTCGGACCGCTGCAGCTGATAAATAAAATGAAGTCGATTATTTCGCACATCGGTGCATTCACGGCTACCGCGGAGCAGGTGGGAATAAGTAATTATTTAAACAGGAGCGAAGACGTTGAGTCCCACATCCGGTCTGTAAAAGACAGGCTTTACGCGTCGCTTGCCGGGTTTTATAAAGAGTTTATGTCGCTCAAAAATGACGGCTACCCGGTAGATGCTATCGAACCGCAGGCAGCGATGTACCTTACGGTTAAATTAGATCTACTCGGGAAAAAAGACGCAAACGGTAAAACTATAGAGACGACAGATGATATAACTTCCTTCCTTATAGATGAAGCGAAGATAGGATTGATACCGTTTACAGCTTTTGGCTCAGAGATAAACCCGACGTGGTTCAGGTTATCGGTCGGAACATGCTCGGCTGATGAAGTGCCCGCGATAATGTCTAATTTGAAAACCGCTTTAGCAAAATTATCATAGAATATGCCGGAAAGAAAGAACATCGATCTGTTAGTTTACGAACTGGAAGACGTAAGGAAAGTGCTGTTAAAAGGAGTCGAGCATCTGACGAAGGAGCAATTGTTCGAACCGCCTGTAGAAGGTGAGTTCCCGATAGGGGCGTACCTGATGCACTTTGCCGAATGTGACCTAGGCTGGTTACAGACATTATCAGAAGGAACGGTAGAAATAAGCGATAATATTAAGAAGAGGTCATATTATAATTCATGGTACGATGCATGGGGTGATGATATCGGTGAACCTCCCAAGGAATCTATCGAACGGCAGGTGTACTTCGATACAATAGCAGAAACAAGAAAGATGCTGCTGGATTATATTAATACAATGACTGATGAAGACCTCGAGCAAACCATCACGAGAAAGCACGGCGATCACGAGCACAGCTTCACTAAGAAATGGATCATATATCATTTGATAGAGCATGAAGCGCACCATCGCGGACAGATGTTCATGCTGATAAGAAAAGCCGGCTGGAACAAGAAAGCTGAAAGTTAAAAGTTAAAAGTATAAAGTTAAATAATTGAAAGAAATCAAGCGTTGTACGTGGCCGGGCAGCGATCCGCTGATGATAGAGTATCACGATAAAGAATGGGGCAACCCGGTTCATAGTGACCGTAAGCATTACGAGTTTCTGCTGCTGGACGGATTCCAGGCGGGACTCAGCTGGCAGACCATACTGAGGAAGCGGAAGAATTTCAAGAAGGCGTTCGATAATTTCGATTATAAGAAGATAGCAAAATACGATGAGAGGAAAATAAACTCTCTCCTGAAAGATGAAGGCATCATACGTAATAAGCTAAAGGTGAACGGCGCTGTTATCAACGCGAAGCTGTTTATGGACATACAGAAAGAGTTCGGTTCGTTCGATAAGTATATATGGCAGTTCACCGGCTGCAGGACAATCCATAATAAGCATAAGACGATGAAGGATATACCGGCGACTTCCCCCGAATCCGACGCGATGAGTAAGGACCTGAAGAAGAGAGGATTCAAATTCGTCGGCTCGACAATCTGTTATGCGTATATGCAGGCGGCAGGAATGGTAAACGATCACTTCATGGGCTGCTTCAGGTATAAAGAGGTGAAGAAGCTTAGGTAGCACTTTCCAGTATTTCATCCAGACGTTTCACTGCGTTCGAAATAATTTTCGCTTTTTTAGAAAATCCATCCCACGGGTCGTCCGAAAGACCGGATAATCTTTTGAAGATGTTATTAATGTTATAGGATTGTGAGTTCAACCCTTTCTTTTTCAGGTCAGTCCAGCTGATGGGAGTGGCAACTGGCGCGCCGGGTATCGCGCGGAGTGAGTAAGGAGCTACTCCGGTTTGCGCGTAGGCATTCCGCAGGTAGTCGAGGAAAAGCCGTCCCTTTCGCTTGTCTTTACGAATCTCTACAGTGTAATCGTCCGGATATTTTTTAGAGAGATACGTAGATATATTACGAGCGAAGTTTCTTACGGTATCGAAATCTTCTTTAGCTTTAAGCGGGGAGACAATATGCAGACCCTTAGAGCCGGTCGCCATCAGGAAAACGCTCATACTCATCTCATTTTCCATGAAATCCTTGAATTTATATGCGGCTTTCTTTACTATGGTGAAGTCATTTCCCGGCGGGTCGAGATCGAAGATTAGCTTATCCGGGCAGTCTATGGCTTTGACTTTTGACAGCCAGATGTGGAATGTAATAGTACCCTGGTTAGCAAGGTAAACGAGTGTGGCTCTGTCGTTACAGATAAGCTGGTCGACTTTACCGCCCTCTTTTTTTATTTCCTTAGATTTGATCCAGCCCGGAAAGTAGTCCGAGCGGTCCTTTTGGTAAAAACCGGCTTTCGCGATACCGTTGGGGAAACGTTGTAATGTCAGAAGCCTGTCCTTTATTTGCGGCAGCATCCACTTACTAACCTTATCATAATAATCGACCACGTCCTGCTTGGTGATACTGCTGTCAGGGAATATAACTTTATCACCGTGCGTGACCTCAATATCATGTTTGCCGATCTTCACTTTGCATTCTCTTTAACGAGTATCATCGTTCGTATCTGCTCGAAACTTCCCGCCGTGAGTTTGTAGTAATACACACCTGAAGCGTAGTTCTGCGCGTCCCACTCGATGGAATGGTCACCGGCGTTCTGTCTGCTGTTAATTAAGTTTGCGACTTCATTTCCGAGTATGTCATAAACTTTTATCGAGACGGTTTCCTGTCGTGGTAATGAATAATTAATTACCGTCTTCGGGTTAAACGGGTTCGGATAGTTTTGCTCGAGTTTATAACCTATCTCACCGGAGTTATTTTGAATTCCAATAGAGCCTACATCATTGAGATATCTCAGTATTTCTTTTGTAGTGTTTCCCAGTGGTTCGGGATTTTTCCAGTTGGATACCATAAATACTCCCGTTTTTTCACCGTTATCCGGACGCCTGCTGAAGCAGATGAAACTGCAGAAGCCGGCAGTGCTGCCGTCTTTGGAGATCATCCGCATATGGTTCTCCGGATTATTCGGGTAGAGTTTAGCGAACTGCCATGCAAGACCCACGCTGTCGGTGGAGTTTGGCTGAGTGCAGGAGAAATTAGTCACCCTACGCTGCAGCATAAGCGTATCAAGTACCTGTCCCAGCCCGTGCTCATCGATGCGCATTACAAACTCAAGATACTTCATCATATCATTAAGTGTTGAATACAATCCACCCGCGCCATGATATGCGGGCCAGTTAGGCATCAGAAAGGGAGCTTCCCCAAGGTGAGGATAATAACCCTGCGCGCGCCTCATCTGCTGGTTAGCAGTAAGGTCAATCATTCTGGACTCGTACATATCAAGCGTGTCACAAACCCAACCGGGGATCAAGAGTTCGATGCTGTCCTGGATGATTGTCTGCAAAGCAACCCCCAGAAGTGCAAAACCAATATCGGAGTAGTTGTAACATTCACCGGGTTTTGTTAGCAGTTGACAGGTGTCCAGGTAGTTATACATGTCTGCGTATGTTGTTGTAGTCCCGTTTCCGATTGGTGGTTCGTCATCGAGTCCTGAATAATGTGTTGCAAGATCTATAAAACGAATAACTGTTGTGTCGTTTCCCTCCACCCACACCGGAACGTGCACACTGTCCGGTACATACTTTTGAACAGTATCATATAAGCTTATAGTACCGTTATTTACGAGCATCGCTAGGAGTGTCGCGTTGAATGTTTTCGTAATCGAGCCGATCTGGAATAAAGTGCTGTCATTAACCGGGGGTGAGATGGCTGTGTCGCGTTTCAGGTGGCCGTATTTAAACTTATACGTTTCGATCGGGCCCCCTACAGGCATTCGTATTATCCCGACTATTACTCCGGCATTTGTTGTATCTCTGAATACATTTACTACGCTGTCTACATAAGCTGTCGGGTCATTGCCGCGCTGAGCGGTGACATTTTTACAGGCCAGGAAAAGAATTACAATGAAGATTATCTTTTTCATTTTACAGGATTATGGAGTAATATAACCTTAAAATCCACTTAAAAAAGTGAATTTTAGTATGGTTTTACGTCTGAATTATCACGTGATTTAGTTAATTTCAATATTATGGGAGAAGTAATTATCAGGACGAAGTTAACTCCTGAAAAGAACATTTCGAACCTTTTAAACCGGGATAACCAGCTGGAAGAGCTTAAAAAAAATTCTGACAGGCAGTTAATTGTGCTTTCCGGTGGAGCGGGTTACGGCAAGACATCCCTCGCTAAGCAGTTCG
>CALGOI010000219.1 GCA_937959065.1 uncultured Ignavibacteriota bacterium
TCCCTTATCAAGAGAAGACATAAGAAGGTTGATATAAGCCTTCTGACTAGTGAGCGGAGTTTTCAGTTCATGGCTAGCTGAGGAAATAAAATTATCTTTTTGCTTTTCCAGCTGCTTTCTATCTGTAATATCATAAAGAGAACATTGTAAAAGCTTAATATCGTTTTCTTCATAGAGGAGAAAATTCACATCCGCAAATCTATCGGTACCATTTTTAAAAACCAGTTCCGCAACGTTATACATACTGTTTATAGAGAGATGCTTCATAATTTTAGCGCCTTCCTGTTCGTCCGTCAAAATATTAGTGTCATATAATTTCCTTCCAACAACGCTCTCTTTAGAGGTATTTATCAGTTTTAAGGCACATTGATTTATATCCAGTATTTCCCATGTTTCTGGGTCAATAATTATAATTCCGCTTAATGATTTTTCAAATAATCTTTTGTACCTTGTTTCGGAAACTTTTAATTTCGATTCAATTAATTTACCGGACTCTATTTCCGTTTCCAGAGACGCGGCTTTTTGCTGAAGAAGCGCGATCTCCATTAATTTTTGATTATTACTGCCTTTTAGAGAATAAGATTCAGAGGGGATAACATGTGTATGATGATTACAAATATTTACGAAAGGTTCCCCGTCGTCTTTATTCTTGAATGACTTTGTGGGATAGGCGCAAAACAATGAGAAATTATTATTAAGCTGGTAATCATTCCATGATTTTTCAAGCTCAATAGCCGCATTTTTATTTCCTGATTCCCATAATACAGCAACGATCTCTCCAAAAATTCTAAGCGGCTTTTTCTTGAAGTTAAATGAAAGAAGGGTGTTATCCATAAAACGAAAAAACTTTTCGTTGTTAAGGACATCACCATCCATAATCTGTTCTAAAGCAGTTTCAACATTAATCGTCAATAAATTTCCTTCTTTCTCAGCCTTCTCGTGATTGAAGCCGACTTTATTCAATAGAGAATATAATTCTTTAATATGTGAATCCGTCCCGATCACCAGGGCAGCTTCCGAAGTAATAATATATTCCGAGAGATAATTTATTAAAAAATTGTCTGCTTCATAAAATTGGACAAAATGAGCTTTATCGGAGCTTTTCCAATCCTCAGGATCGGAAAAATTCTGAACGTTGTCAGGTGTGTAGAATTTCGAATTATTATTTAAAATATCGTTGTTATTGTACATAATCCTATATATATCTTCACAATACTAATAAATTTAACCTGAGAAAGTGAAATAAGCAAATTATATCAAAGGCCTTAAATCACTGTAAGCTATAGGGTTAAATCTTTTCAGTGTCGGGAAATTGGACAAACCCTGAAAATGGGGGCTTTTATCTTATAATAAAACTACTATTAAAGGATAGGGAATCCCTGATAACCGGGATTAGTTCTGTTTAAATTAAAGGGTTTTTTAAATAAATTAATTTATGGAAAACATTTTAAAGACAATGCTGGAGTATAACGATTTCTCAAACACAAGATACATCGATATATTGACTTCAGCCGAAGGAGATCTCGAGAGGGAGTTATTTTTATTTTCGCATATTTTGAATGCTCATCACATCTGGAACAGGAGGATTAACAATAAAGATTTTAAACATAATGTATGGGAAGCACATAAGGTAGATTACTTCGCAGCTCTTCATGAAGAAAATCTACAAGAGACAAATGAAATCCTTTCGGAAGATGATCTTGATAGAGTTATCGTCTATCACAACTCTAAAGGTGATGAATTTTCAAATATAGTTGGCGACATGCTATTGCAGGCACTCAATCACGGTACATATCACAGGGGACAGATCGCGCAGCTGCTGAGAGCAAAAGACATCGACCCGCCGGGAACGGATTTTATAACTTTTAAGAGGATGGGGCAATAGTTTAATTAAAAATATGGAAAAAGTAAATCTAGCAGAAAAGTTCGATAAGATAACAGAGTATTACTCGCCAAAACTTGTTGGTGAATTGAACGGGCAGTACGTTAAGCTTGCAAAGCTGAAGGGACCGTTCGTAATGCATAAGCACGACGACGAGGATGAGCTCTTCCTGGTAGTGAAGGGCTCGATGGAAATGAAGTACACCGACAGGACGGAGATTATAAACGAAGGGGAGTTCGTAATAGTACCGCGGGGAGTGGAGCACTGCCCGAACGCGGAGGAGGAAGTCCACCTTATGTTATTCGAACCAAAAAGCGTGGTGAATACCGGTAACGTAACAAATGAAAAGACAGTCAACCCGGAAGATATGGAGTGGCTATGAAAATAATTATTTGTGATTGATTATCCCCCCTTAGCGAAAGGGGGGATATTCAGGATTCAATTTATAGCTTAAAATAATACGGCAAGTATTTCTATTGATCGGTAATTGGCTATGAGATATAAAGTTTAATTTTTAAGATTCTGTTTCCTTTCATTTCCATTACTTTGAATTTATAATTTTTCCAAATGTATTCGTCATTTACCTTAGGGACTTCCTCTAGGTTTGTCATAACCAGTCCGGCAACGGTTTTAAAACCGTCTTCTTCGTTAGGAAGGTAATTTTCTTTAATTAATTCCTTTAAATCTTCGATTATAAATGTACCTCTCAATTCGAATTCGTTTTCATTAGTTTTAATTATATCGTCTTCATCATCCCCTTCGATTTCACCTACAACGGAATCTATTACGTCCCCAAGTGTAACAAGACCTTCAGTGCCTCCGTATTTATTTGTGACAATCACAATATGGGTTTTTTTCTTTTTAAAAATGTCCAGCATATGCAGTGCCGGAGTTTCTTCGGATGTTTTTACAATCGGCATTATATTTTTCTGGAGGTCTAATCTGTCATTCAGAGCAATGTCTTTTAAAACTTCCTTTGAGTTTACAAAACCTAAAACATTATCAAAATTTCCATCAATCACCGGGAATCTCGAGTATGGGTTTTTCAATATTGTACTTATTATTTTGTCATCAGTATCTTTTATGTTCAGGAATACAATCTCTTGACGGATTTTCATAATGGACGAAACCTCGAGGTCACCGGCTTTAAATACCCGTTCGATTATATCTTTTTCCATTTCGTCTATGACACCGCTCTTTGTTCCTTCGTCAACAAGAATTTTGATCTCCTCAGCTGACACTGCTGATTTTGTAGACGGTCTGAAATTTAAGATCTTTAAAACTATATCAGTAGATACGCTGAGTATCCAAATAAATGGTTTAGTTGCAACGGAGATAAAACTCATCGGCTTTGCGGATATTAAAGCTAAGCCTTCGGGGTTATTTATTGCCAACCGTTTAGGTACCAACTCACCGATAACCAGGGAAAGGTAAGTAATTATTATAACCACTAAAAGAAATCCTAGTGTTTCACTGTAAGGCACCAAAAACTCTATATTATTTAATAAGGCAGTGAGTTTAACAGATAATGTTGCTCCTCCAAATGCTCCGGCAAATATTCCTATGAGGGTAATACCAATCTGAACAGTGGAAAGAAAAGTATTGGGAGATTTCGAAAGTTTTAGAGCAGCAGATGCTCTCTTGCTTCCACCCAATGCCAGTTTTTTCAATCTCGATTTAGAGGACGAAACCATAGCTATTTCCGAGCCGGCAAAAACTCCATTTAAAATTATGAGCAATAAAATGATTATAACTTCAAATACTATACTGTCCAAATGACTCCTCTTTTATTTTTTATCATTTAAAGATACCAAATTTCTGATTTAAATATTAAAATCAGATATGTAATTTACATTTTAATTAAAATATAAATGACCTATAAAGAATATTCGGCAAGCCTTGCAAATGATAACCCACCCCGGGAACTGAATGAACTCCTTACTTCTCTCTGGTATGAACGAAAAGGGGACTGGGGCCGATCACACGAGATAGCACAATCTATCGGCGGGAAGGATACGGCATGGATCCACGCGTACCTGCACCGTAAGGAAGGTGATATTGGAAACGCCGGTTACTGGTATTCGATGGCAGGAAGGACACTTCCAATAAACAAAACCTTTGAAGAAGAATGGAAAGAAATAGTAATGGAGTTATTAGATACTGCTGATTAAAACCAAGGTATTGAAAAGCCCGATACACGGGTACGGGCTGTTCGCAGATGAGTTCATTCCGAAAGGAACGCGAGTATGGAGGTTCACTCCCGGTTTTGATATCGAACTGGTGCTTCCTTAGACAAATACGGAATCAATGTGGCAATAAAGGACATTTATATAGACAAAGAAATAACAATAGATTACACTACAATAGAGAAGTGAATCCCACGAAACCTCATACCATAATGAGTAGTTAAATACTCAAATACATTATATGAAAAGACTATTATACATATTTATATTAACACTTTTAACTGCGGGTTCATACGCGCAGGATAAAGCGGCGGATACGACAAGAATTTTATTCATAGGTAACAGCTACACATTTATGAACGATCTTCCCGGTACTTTTGCAAAACTGTCCGAATCCGGCGGTCATCCGGTTAAAGCTGATATCAGCGCGATTGCAAATAACACACTTGCAAAACATACGAAAAATAAAAAAACAGTCGAAAAGATAAAGAATGGTAAGTGGAATTACGTTGTATTACAGGAGCACAGCATTGGTACGGTCATAGACTCTTTCAGGACAAAGTACACATATCCTGCGGTAGAATATCTGGATTCGCTGATCAAAATAAAGAAGGCGAAGACACTCCTTTACATGACATGGGGAAGAAAGAAGGGCGGAATACAGATACTGGATTCATTAAGTACGAAGAGGTACAAGGATTATTTCGAAATGCAGAAAGACCTGGAGAAGGAATACAAAGAGCTCGGGAAAAAATTCGGCGCGAAGGTCGTACCTGCAGGTCTTGCATGGCAGAACGTGATAAAGAAATACTACTTCTCCGACCTGTGGAACGAAGACGAGAGTCATCCTAATCTCGAAGCAACATATCTAAATGCTTGTGTTTTTTACGCGACAGTTTTTGGTAAAAGCCCGGTCGGTCTTAAATACACCGCGGGATTAGACAAAAGCTACGCGCAATTCCTGCAGGAAACAGCATACAGCACATACAAACAATACTACGGGATAAACTAATTTTTAATAATGTCCTCTTATCTCATTAACTACCATTGCAATCTCGTTGTCGAGTCTCATTGAGGCTTCAACTACATTCTTAGCAGACAATATAAATGTTTCAAACCAGTCCCCGGAACCATCATATTCCTTGATCTCATCCATATTTGACGCAGCCCATTTTTCATACCCCGCGATGTATTTACTGATCACATCAGCTGTGGTGCCGAAGTTCGGGTTATAGTTTTCGATTACCTGCGCGGTATTCGAGTTTTTCTCCACAGTTTCCAGATCGGTAGTAATACTTGCGACAGTCCTTGAGTATGAATTAATTATGTCCTGATCTTCTACGAATGTTTCACTACCGTAAGTGTTATTGTCAAAAGCCACTGAAAATAAAGCATTGATACGAAGAGTCTGATTTCTTGCTCCTTTTAGCTCTTCCTCGAATGCTTCGACAGACTGTGAATAACCCGCACTAACCAATAGGAGAAAAACAAAAAGTGTTAATAATTTTTTCATTTGTACTCTGTTTAGTTAAAATAAAATTATCTTTTTAAAACTTTGAAAGCAATGTCGCGGCCGGCTTTCCGGAAAATGGCTAGATTTATCCACGCGAAGGCAAGCTCCTCCAGTAAAGTGAACTTATCATCACCACCAAAATCATAACATTTTTCAAACCCGAGGTCATTTGATAGTTTCATCGCAATTTCCTTTCCCTTAGCACTGTCACCGGCTGTAAACATATCCGCAGAAATACCATTATAATCTGGATTTTTCATTCCTTCGTACCCAATGGTATTGAAACACTTGACTACGTCCCAGCAATTCGTCCAATCTTTGATGGCATAACTTGTACTTTCAAAATCCCCCGCCTTGGAGGAGAATGAGTTCATGGCGTCAATGATTACCTTATCACTAAGATCTCCGAACTGATCACATACTTCCTTTAATGCCTCAGGCGGAAGAGCT
The DNA here is from genome assembly GCA_937959065.1 of uncultured Ignavibacteriota bacterium. Taxonomy (GTDB): domain Bacteria; phylum Bacteroidota; class Ignavibacteria; order Tepidaquicellales; family Tepidaquicellaceae; genus JAEYVS01. The sequence goes on from CALGOI010000219.1 coordinate 6,032, forward strand.
ATGAGAATTACATCTGCTATTTCTGCAGCATCTTCTATTGAATGTATTGAAATATTCTCATTTGAAATAAGCTCATTATATTTCTCATCTTCGGGATTCCGTGTACCAAGAAAAATTTTGTGTCCCTTGTTAGCCCAGCCTTCCGCAAGAGCGGAGCCAACATTACCCGGGCCTATTACAGCAATTTTCATAAGTGAAATGGTTGTTAAATAAAAATTATCATTAAGCTAGCAATTTTAATTTTATTAAAAATGGTATTAATAATGGAGATTCATCTCCCTCGGCAAGATTACCCTAAGTACACAATTTCCACTCCGCTTTAAAACCGGTAAACATTCCTTATTAACTTAACTGATCACCACTCACCCGCGTATTGCAATGACTGATCACCGGTTATTTCATTCAAATATAAGTAGTTCATCCGGTTGATCTGGCGGATGTGCAGGTAATCATGCGCCAGCCAGTTAACCAGGAACGCGTACGCGGTCATCTCGAACTGCGGGTTAGTCCATTTACTTTCCCAGTTAACATCCTTCTTCGCTTCCAAGCCATGCAGCCACTCTATTGAGCGTTCGCGTTCAAGAAGGAAATTTGCCACGCTTTGCACGTATTCCCTCCCGGCATAATTTTTTGATTTTACCCATCCCTGCGGATCGATGGGAGGGGCTTCACGGTTTTCAAGCGCTGCTTTAACACGCTCGCGGAAGTCGAGCTGCTCTTCATCGTACAAATGATTCACTATTTCGAGCATCGACCATTTTTCCGGCGCGGGTCTCCAGTGCACCTGGTCACCTGTTATGCCGGTTAGTATCTCACGGAAGACCTTCTCGTTATGAGTGAGGCGGTCTATTATAAATTTGGTGTCCATAAATTATCCCTTTGCCTTCAATGCATCTCTTATTTCGGTCAACAGTTTTATGTCCTGCGGAGGGTCGACGGGTGATTTCTCGTCTTCTGCTTTCTTTCTGAGATTATTCATACCTTTCACCATCATGAAAAGCACTACGGCGATCAACAGGAAACTTATCATCGCGTTAAAGAACAGTCCGTAATTCAATGTAACTGCACCGGCAGTTTTGGCTTCCTCCACAGTTACGTACGGTCCCGGCGGCGTACCCTGCTTGAGCACAACAAATAGCGACGAAAAGTCCAGACCTCCCAGCATCAGCCCTATTGGCGGCATTATCACGTCATTGACGAGTGAAGTTACAATCGCCCCAAAAGCCGCACCGATCATGATACCCACAGCCATATCGACCATATTTCCCTTTACTGCAAACTCCTTAAATTCTTTCAGCATATTATTTTATTTTAATTATTGTTTAATTTGATATACGTAAAAATAAAAGATTTTAAGCAAATAAGAAAACGTTTCATATTTTAGCTTTAAACTTTGAACTTTTAACTACTATATGCATCCTTATATAAAACCGCTCGAGAAATTATTCAAAGCAAAAGCCGATCCGGAAAGAGCGGAAAAGATGAGCCGGTATATGCGCAACAAGTTCGATTACTGGGGAATAATGAGCCCGGTAAGGAAAGAGGTTGAGAGGGAGTTCCTTGCCGAGTACGGACTTCCGGAGATAAAAGATATAAAAAAAATAACAAAAGACCTGTGGTCGCTGCCGCAGCGGGAGTACCAGTACACTGCAATACATATTGCATCGCGATTACATAAAGAATGGAAGCAGGACCTCATCCCGTTATTCGAATACCTCATCAAAACAAAATCGTGGTGGGATACCGTGGATGGTGTCGCGCCGTCCTTAGCAGGTAAATATTTTTTAAAGTTTGAAACAGATGAGGATGTAACGGACAGATGGATAGAGTCTGATAATTTCTGGTTCCAGCGCTCAGCGATAATATTCCAGTTGAAATTCCGTGACAAGACCGATGAGAAACTGCTGTACAGGTATATAAAGAGAAAAGCAGGCGAGGATGAATTCTTCATAAGGAAAGCAATTGGATGGGCGCTGAGGGAACACGCGCGAAGAAACCCGGAGTCAGTAAGGAATTTTGTATCGAATACGAAACTCAAACCTTTGAGTATCAGGGAGGCATTGAAACACATTGGGTAAATGAAGAAGATAGTGATAATCGGTAACGGTGGAACCGGTAAATCCACACTTGCAGTCCGGCTCGGAAAAAAGCTTGGCATCTCACCCACTCATCTCGATAAACTCGCATGGAAACCCGGCTTTGAGCACGTTCCGCTGGATGAATTCAGAGTAAAGCTGAATGAGGTCATACAAAAAGACTCATTCATCGTCGATGGCTGGTCATACAATGCTACTATGAAGGAGCGTCTGGATGCAGCAGATACAATCATTTTTCTCGATTACCCCGTTTGGTTTTGTTACCTCTACGCAGCTAAAAGGCAGGCACAGTATGCCTTCAAACAAAATCCATATTACCCGGATGATTCTAAAGTAATTCCAATGACGGGATATATATTCAGAGCTATGTGGCGTGTGCATAAAGAGTATCTTCCTGAAACAAGGAAACTGGTAGATACGTACAAAGATAAGAAATTGGTCCTCAGATTCACCTCTCGAAGAGCACTTAACATTTATTTAAAAAATCAAAATTTATAAAACTATGGGTAACCATCTTCCGTTGCTGGAACCTGTTGAGAAACCGGACAGCTGGATAATGAAGGCAGCTTATGCCGCGTCTAAAAAAATGTTCGGCAAGGTATTAACTCCGATGACGGTCTCGTACTCAAGAATGCCTGATGCTCTGCATTTTTCAAGGAAGCTTCAGGAAGTCGAAGGAAAGCTGTCGATTGGAAGTGAAATGTCCCTGCTTGTGAAAACATTAACAGCGGAGATAAACAAATGTGATTTTTGCGTGGACATAGCGAAGTACTTCGCCAAACAAAAAAATATCCCTGTGGAAAGATTCGACCGGATAAAGGATTACAAGACGGATGTCAGCTTTAACGAGAAGGAAAGGGCAGCACTGGCATATACGGAGGATGTTTGTTTAAAAGCTCATCCGGATGAGGAAACCTGTGCTGAGTTGAAAAAGCATTTCAATGAAAAGGAGATAGTAGAGATCGCATGGATGATTGCAGCGGAGACGTATTACAACAAAATGAACCATGCATTGAATATCGGCAGCGATAACCTGTCTCAGTAAACATGCAACAAACGAAGTGTTTTTTGTTTTTGTCCACCATTCAAAATTGGTAATTTTATTAAAATTCAGAGGAAATTTCTTTTTTAATTAAAAAATTACCAATAATGAAAAATTTCTGTATTGTACTGATCGTCTTAGCAATAGGGGTTGCGGGATTAACCGGGTGCGGCAAGAAAGATGACACAACCGTAACAAAAGAAGTAACTAAAGAAACAGCAGAGGCTTCCGGTGAAATAAAGCTCGCAAAAGAGGAGTATCTCCCCGGAGAGGATGTTTCTTTCACATTCAGCACCGAAGGTGAATTCGGAAGGAACGCGTGGATTGGAGTCATCCCGTCCGAAATAGAACACGGTGATGAAACGAAGAATGACCAGCACGATATATCTTATGTTTATTTTAAAGGCACCAGCGGGTCTTCTAAGTTAAAAGCGCCGGATAAACCGGGCAAATATGACCTTAGGATGCATACTTCAGATGCCAATGGAAAAGAAGTAACTTATGTCAGCTTCACCGTAAAGGAAGCGACGGAAGAACCGGGAACGGAAACTAAATCTGAAGGGAAATACACTCTCAGCTCAAATAAGACATCTTACAAGCCGGGCGAGGCGATAACGGTTAAGTTCACTGCCTCATCTGACTGGGGAAACAATGCATGGATAGGAATAATCCCATCGGATATCAAGCACGGGGATGAGTCCGAAAATGACAAACACGATGTCGCATATCAATACCTCCGCGGAAAATCATCAGGCACTATTACGTTAAATGCACCAAGCAAACCGGGCAAGTACGATTTGAGGATGCACGATACCGATTCAAACGGTAAAGAGATTACATACATTTCCTTCACTGTGAAGTAAATTTATAAATTCTTTTACAGAGGGAGACACCCTTAGAATGTCTCCCTCTATTGTGACGAGACGGCACACTTTTTCCGTTTATTGCCACACTTTTCTTACCATAACTTCTTCAAATCACATTTTAATTCAATTAAATTAGACATTAATCTTATGTTATAATGGCATAGATATTGAAATTATTATAATAGATAAGTTTTTTAATAATAATAAAACCCGAAAAGAGATGAAAACGTTAAGAGCAGTAATTGGCATATTTGCTTTCTCACTATTATTTGCATTAACATCTTGCAGTGTAGATGATAAAGCAGAGGAAGTGGTCGAAGAAGTTACAATGGATAAACCGGACGGAGAAATTATTTTAATGAAAAACGAATATAATCCGGGGGAAGAAATTCAGATCGCATATAAATTGGAAAGCGAGACTGAAAGAACCGGAAACATCGAGATTGTGCCCTCCGGCGCAGCCGGCGGAAATCAATCTAGTAAAATGGAAAAAGGATTTAATGATAATGTTGGTTCTATGACATTCACTGCGCCAAAGGATCCCGGTGATTATAATATTAAGATGAATACACAAGACGGTAACGGTAAAAGTAAGAAAGAAATTACCAGCGTATCAATTACAGTAATTGATCCTGAAGCTGAAAGAAGGGAGATCGATGCTGAAATTGATGTAGAAAAAGACACTTTCTCACCCGGTGAAAACATAGTAATTACATTCACTGCACCGGCTACATGGGACAGGTCAGCATGGATTGGTCTTGTTCCTTCAATCATAGATCACGGAAACGAAAGAAGGAATTACAAAGAAGCTCTTTCTAAAGAAAACATATCAGGAAGGATATCCGGTAAAGTAACATTCAAAGCACCCGAAACGCCGGGAGTATATGACATAAGAATGCATAACTCTACAACTAACGGAACAGAAGTTGAAGATATAACTTTAACTGTGAAGTAGTTAGAGTTTATACATTTTATTTCACAATGAAAAAATCCCCTTTCTCAGGGGATTTTTTTATTATTTGAAAAGACCTCTTCTTTATTGAAATAACGGAAAAAAAGCCGTAACTTTTTCAAATCCAATCTATAATAAAACATCTCCTTCCTGATGGAAAAAACAATTACCAGAAGAAAGTTTATTACTTACTGCGGTATGAGCGCTGCTGCTGTTGCCGCTTATACTACACTGCCGGGAATTTTCACCGGTTGTTCGACCGGCGGATTCGGCATAGATAAGTTTATGAAGATGTCGGCTCTATTGACTGGTTTTGATAAAGACACGGGACTTGATGAAAAACTGGGAAACATTTACCTGGAAAGTCTTGAGCAGTATCCTCCTTCGAAAGTCACATTGAGCGAGCTTTATGAAATCCTCGGAGTGGATTCAGGCAGTGAAGTAACTGTCGAACTGAGCGAAGACCAGGAAAAGCTTGCCGCCGCTGTTATAACCTGCTGGT
>CALGOI010000220.1 GCA_937959065.1 uncultured Ignavibacteriota bacterium
CCTTTGGAATTTGAGTACTTTCAAAGATTATAATATTCGATTCAACTTTAGCGGGATCGACCTTAATTCCGTTTACACCGTTTATTCCTTCCGCGAATCTCTTAGCCCGGGCATTGTCGTCTTTCAACCGTTCAATATTATTATCCAGCGCATATATTGCTGCAGCAGCCAGTACTCCCGCCTGCCTCATTCCACCGCCTAATATCTTTCGCCATTTATGCGCCTTGGTGATTGATTCCTCATCTCCGCAAAGGATCGAACCGACCGGTGCGCCGAGCCCCTTTGAGAAGCAAAATGAGATCGTGTCGAAATGTGATGCATACTCTTTGACGGATATTCCTGTCTCGACTGAAGCATTGAATATCCTCGCGCCATCGAGATGCCGTTTAAGACCGTTCTCAGCTGCAAATGAAGTCAGTTCCTTTATTACATCTATCGGGATAATGCTTCCTCCTGCCCTGTTATGAGTATTCTCAAGGCAAATTAATGCTGATTTGGGAAAATAATACTCCGGTGGACGTATCGCCTTTGCAAGGTCATCTACATTGAAATAACCGTCTGTTCCAACCACTTGCTTAACGAGTACATTTGATATCACAGCCGGTGCGGCTGTTTCATAATTGAAGATGTGGGATTCAGCTTCACAGATAATCTCATCTCCCATGTTGGTGTGAGCTTTTACTGCCAGCTGATTAGCCATACAACCGGTTGGAACAAATAATGCGCGGTCCTTACCTGTGAGTTCCGCGCATTTCATTTGTAATTTATTTACAGTCGGGTCTTCCGAATAAACATCGTCACCCAGCTCCGCGTTCACCATTGCCTCCAGCATTTGCTTTGATGGCTTTGTTACCGTGTCACTGCGGAGGTCTATCATATTATTGCATTTAAATTATTCTTCTTCGCCGTTCTGTACTACTTTCGCTACGGCTGATATAGAATCACCTTTATTTAATCTGATTAATTTAACGCCCTGTGCATTTCTGCCCATGACGCGTATATCTTTTACTTTCTGCCTTATCAAAATACCCTTCGTAGTAATAATCATCAGGTCATCGGAGTCTGTCACTTCCTTAATGGCTATAAGCTCACCTACCTTTGATCCGGTCTTAACGGTGATAACACCTTTACCGCCGCGGCTTGTTACCCTGTAAGCGGATAGATCGCTGCGCTTACCGTACCCTTCGGAAGTAACAACCAGTATCGATGCGCTTGCCCTGGAAACCGCGACAAGCTCTACCACGAAGTCACCTTTCGCGAGTGAGATACCTTTAACACCGGTAGCTGTTCGTCCCATATCACGGACATTGGACTCATTGAACCTGATTGCCTGCCCTTTGCTTGTACCGATCAAAAGCTCCTGTGTGCCATTGGTTAAACGCACGTTAACAAGTTCATCACCTTTATTGAGGTTAATCGCCTGTATACCGTTCTTGCGAATATTGGAATACGCTTCAAGTTTAGTCTTTTTGATTACTCCGTTGCTGGTAACCATGGTAACGAAAAGCTCTTCACTGAAGTCTTTTACAACCACGTAAGAATTTATCTTTTCATCTTTTTCTTTTGCTATCAGCGTAAGTATCGACTTACCGCGTGATGTACGGCTTCCCTCCGGAATATCGTACACCTTCAGCCAGTAGCATTTACCTTTATCGGTGAAGAACATAATGTACTGGTGCGTAGATCCGATGAACATATATTCTATGAAATCTTCTTCATCTGAACCGGTTGAAGCAGCCGTAATACCTCTGCCGCCTCTTCCCTGTGATTTGTAAGATGAAGCCGGGATTCTTTTAATGAATCCTTTGTTGGAAATGGTGATAACTACGTCCTCTTCCTTTACTAATTGCTTCATCATATCCTCGTCGGAAACCTTCTCCACGTTGTATATGATCTCTGTTCTTCTTTCGTCACCAAAAGTCTTCTGTATCTCTGCTAATTCATCTTTTAAGATCTTCTTCCTCTTAGCTTCGCTTTTAAGGATAGACTGGAGTTCTTCGATCTTCTTGAGAAGCATCTTATACTCATCTTCTATCTTTTTCCTCTCCAAACCGGTAAGACGCTGCAGCCTCATATCCAGGATTGCCTGCGCTTGTATCTCGGATAGCTTGAACTTCTTCATCAATCCCTCACGTGCAGTCGGTGTATCCTTTGATTTCTTTATCAAAGCTATCACAGCATCGATATTATCGAGCGCGATTATATAGCCTTCGAGTATGTGTGCGCGTTTTTCCGCCTGGTCCAGGTCGTATTTTGTTCTTCTTACTATTACATCCAGCCTATGATCTATGAAATGCTGCAGCATTTCGTTCAGCTTCAATACTTTTGGTACTCCATCCACCAGTGCAAGCATTATTATACCAAACGTCGTCTGCATCTGTGTATACTTAAATAGCTTATTAAGCACCACGTGCGCGTTACCGTCACGCTTAAGTCCGACTACTAT
>CALGOI010000221.1 GCA_937959065.1 uncultured Ignavibacteriota bacterium
AAATTCTTTTCTATAATACTTTTTATTTCTTCTAATAACTTTGGATCTTTCCTGTAAGGAATCGGTTTATCGATTGTAACATTGATATGCCCGGATTTCATTTTGAATTTATCACGGGGAAGTATCTTATATGTGCCGTCTATTGCAACCGGTACGATTTCTACCTTAGCTTCATCAGCAAGTACGAACATCCCTCTTTTAAAATCACCTAAACTCCCTTCTAAACTTATTGTTCCTTCCGGGAAAATAATCACCGAAATACCGTTCTTAATCTTTGTCGCGGCTTTTTTCAGAGAAGTAATTGCTGTTCTTACATTCTCCCTGTCGATTGGAATATAACCCGACAGATACATACCCCAACCGAATATAGGTATCTTAGACAGCTGCTTCTTATAAATGAACCTTATCGTATTTGGAATAGCTTTCATCAGAACCGGAATATCCACGTAGCTCTGGTGATTTGTTACGAAAATATATGATTTCTTTTTATCGAGTAATTCACGCCCCTTTACCGTCATTTTGACGCCAAGTATGAAGAGTATTACATAGGAAAATAGTTTGGGGAGGGGGCGGTGAAGCATCCCGCCGCTTGTGTCGAACGGGCTGAATAAGATTGCCAAAATTGCTATAAATGTAGCATGAATGGCAATTAATATCGCCCTGATATAGGTTAGCACTGACTAATATAAGGGATGAGAAAGAAATTTTAAAGAGAGAAGATAATACAAATTGGAGCTATTTCATCTTACTTAATAACTTTAGTTAAACGATAGCATATGGTAATTGATCCTGGCTAAAGGTTTTATGATTAAGCCATAAAACTACCAACAAAACTAATAAATTAATTTATTAACTATCTTAAATATATAGGGGATAGTAATTATCGAGTATTGTAAATGAGCATACCACTAAAAATACTAATTAAATGACTTGATAATTAAACTATTTATTCCCATTTTATTTCTTAAAAAAGAGTTGAATTATGTCCAGAATGAAAGACTTTCCCAGAGCTTCATTTAAAAAGGCTATGAAGCTTGCTGAAACAGCTTATTCGCTTGGTGGCGAGGCTAGTGTTGAAACTTGTGCCGATCAAATGAATATGAAAGTTAGTGGTGCTTTTACTTCAATAATCTCGACGGCGGTCAAGCACGGTCTTATTGTGAACAAGAAAGGAAATCTGGAAAGTACAGCACTTACGAAGTTGATTGTAAATGCATATGATGAAAATGAGAAGACTACATATATGAGAGAAGCTTTTTTTAATATGCCTCTATATAGTCAGATTTATGAAAAATTCAAATCAACTAAATTACCACACGAAAAGTTTGATAAAATTTTAATAAGGGAATTTGATGTTGATGAAAAACAGGCCTCCAGAATATCAGGTTGGTTTATAGAAGCGGCTAAATCTGTAAACATACTCAACTCGGATTTTTCTTTTTATAGTGAAGGTGAGTCAGCGAATGATACATCTGATGAGACGGAAATAAAATCACCTGAAGTTAAAGATTCCTATGTAAAGGATATTGCTAGTGAGGTATACTCGGTAACAATTAAAGCACCTTTTTTGGATGTTTCAATTAATATCAAAGAAGAAGCTCATTTCGATGCTGTTGATAAATTACTGAAGGTGGTTAAAGACTCTTTTGTAAACCTAAACAAGTTAAACGGAACGGAAGATGATTAGTGTAAATTTAATTCATTATTAATATAAAAAAGCCCAGAAGAACCTTAATCCAACCAGGCTTTTAAAACATATATATATCTCTTAACTAAGGTAATATATGAAAATTTGCTTTGAAAGTCAAGCTATTTAGCTAGGTAAACAATGAAATTATAGTGACTTAACTAATGTTGGGTAGGTTTTGTCTGGGCGAAAGGAAATAGCAATGAAAATCTTCATTGTTGAAAATACTGTTTACCTTATAATAAACAGTGAACTCAGAAGGATTGGAGTTATATATCCAAAAACTCATATCTTTCATACATTTAGAAGTACATCAAAAGGGCATATTTTCAATAACCGCTTGGGCTTTAACCAACTTTTGGTGACTGATCTTTTGCCTGAAAGTGCTATTATGCTTGTATGTTTGGATGGTATTAATATTTGGTCAAGTAGACTGGCAATTTTAAGATATTCATTATTGGAAAAGTATAATCCATATGAATATCAATTATTTATGCCCATAAGTAGGTTTCATAGTAGTTATGAAAGTGCAGTAAGTGAGTCTTTAGAAATAGCTTCATCTTATAAAAACTGACTTAATAACGTTAATGAGAGCCTTTGATATATTGAATCAAGAGGCTCTTATTTTTTTTGCAATTTCTACCACCCCCTCAGTCAAAGCCGCCGGTCCGGGTTGAAGTATAACCGATGATTTGATCTCATATATCCGGTCATTTTTTACTGCGTTTATCTTATCCCATCCCGGACGCGATTTGATCTTATCGATCTTTACTCCCTTACCGCACCAGGAAGCCAGTATTATATCCTGATTTCTCCGTATTACTTCCTCCGGATCGATTATCCTGTCCTTTCCCAACCCCTTCTCCCTTAGCTCGGGAAATACCGGCTCTCCGCCGCATATCTCGATTATCTCTTCTACCCACCTTATCCCGCTTATCAACGGGTCATACCATTCCTCGAAATAAACCTTCGGCTTACTACTTGATTTAACGGATTCCTTCTGCACTTTCTTTAAATTCGCGATGATATCATCCGTCAAAATTCTTGCTTTATCCTCTTCTCCTATTATCATCCCGATCATCATCATCATATCCAGTATGTCATTCACGCTCCGCTGGTTAAAACAAAATACATTATATCCCCTCGATATAAGCTCCTTGACTATTTCTGCCTGGAGATCCGAAAAGGCAAATATGAGATCCGGCTTTAAAGATTCTATTTTATCGTAGTCTGCCTCGAGGTAGGTACATACCTTAGGTTTACTCTTTTTGGCTTCAGGAGGACGTACCGTAAATCCCGAAATGCCTACGATAAGTTCATCTCTGCCGAGGAGATATATGGTCTCGGTAAATTCTTCAGCTAAACAGATTATTCTTTTGGGAGTGGAGTAATTTATATGCAAAATTAAAGTGCTATACTTACAAAATTTATTTAACAATCGGGGATATATACGTATATAACCTTCTTAGTATGGACTCTTACAGATTCACCCTTTATATTTGTATGAATTAAAAAACCCATACTGCCATGAACAAATCTAAAAAGATCATTTAATAAAATTTGTGTAATTAGTGTAATTCATAGCTAAGAAAAAAAAAAAATAAAAAAAATTTATCACCCCATTAACCTATGAAAAAACATCACTGGATTTCAGAGCTAATGAAAAATTTTTATAAACTCATAATTTTACAAATATGAAAATTTCTGACAACAGCGGCTCTAACTCTAAAATCTTTTAACTTTTAGCTTTCAACTTTTAACTAACCTAGTTCTTTGATATTCACTCTTTACTCTTATCCAGCTTTGGGATAGGGGAGCCGTGCGGATCTGTTTCCGGATGACCGAGTTCAGCATCGATTTCCTCAGCCAGTTCGTCCGATAAAATGTGCTCGAATTTCTCCGCGTCTTCGTGAATATCTTTTATATCTATGATATTTTTCTCGGTTATGTATGTTTCCCATAATCTGTGTGATCGGATCAGTCTGACCGCCAGGTTCCTGCCCGTTTCGGTTAGTGATATATACCCATCATCCCGCCTCAATAATCCCTGGCGAATCAACTCATGGGATATGGATTCCATCTTAGCCGGTGTTATTCCAAGCTCATCCGATATCATCGAAGTGAGTTTTTTTCTCTCGTGGATACCCTGCGTTTTATAAATGGCCTTTATTATATCCTCCGCTAGATGGAAACGGGTTTTCCTCCTTCTTCGTATAGCCCTGGTTAATATTCCTTCTTTCGGCGAGAATATAAATGCCAGAGCAAAGAAAGCCGCACTAACCAGCACCATTGATGCCCCGGACGAGAAGTTAAAGTAATACGATAAGAACAGTCCCGTTACCCCGGCAAGAGTACCAAGACCCGCGGATAGAAATAATAGAGGTTTCATTCTCTCCGTTAGCAGGTACGCCGTTGCAGGCGGAGTAATTAGCATAGCTACAAGTAGAACAATTCCCACCGACTGCAGCGATGTTACGATAGTCATAGACAGCAGCGACATTAAGAAATAGTGCACGGCTGCCGTCGATATTCCTATCGACATAGCCAATGTCGGATCGAATGAAGTAATAAGCAGCTGTTTATAAAACAGAATTACGGAAATTATTATCGCAAACATGATGATCGAAGACAAAATAATATCGTCATCCGATACACCCAGCACGTCACCAAATAAATACGATGACAGGTCTATATGGACCTGCTTTAGCTGAGACACAAGCAATATACCCAGCGCAAATGCACCGGTGAAAATAACTCCGATCGATGTATCTTCCTTTATCTTGGAGTTGCGGTTTACAAAGCTGATAAGCAGTACGGTGACAAAACCCGATATTACAGCGCCGATAAATATGGCTAGCTGGCCTTTACCGGCTATCATAAAGCCGATAACTACCCCGGGTAATACAGCGTGAGCGAGAGCATCGCCCAGAAGGGACATCCTTCGCAGCATAATAAATGAGCCGATCAACCCGCAGCTTATACCTGTGATTATTGAAGCTATCAGCGCACGGTGAATGAATTCATATTGGAACGGCTCAATTAATAAATCGAATAAGTTCATATCAGTTCTGCAGCAGCTCCTCTGTTTTTTGCAATATTGTCAGCCTTCCGCCGTATGTTTTATGCAGCAGCTCAGGCGTAAATACTTCCTTCGTATTCCCGTAAGCCACAAGTGTCTGGTTTATCAATATCAATTGATCGAAGTAATCCAGTACTTTACTCAGGTCATGATGCACAACCATAAGGGTTTTACCCTGCTCTTTCAGCTCTTTCATCAGTGCGAAAATAGCTTTCTCGGTTTTTGCGTCTACACCTACGAAAGGTTCATCCAGAAGGAATAGATCGCTCTTCTGTGCCAGCGCTCTGGCAAGGAAAATTCTCTGCTGCTGACCGCCGGATAGGTTACGAATCTGCCTGCCGGCTAAGTCGGTTATCTCGACTTTTGACATCGCTTCCTGCACGATCTCCTTGTCTTTCTGACCCGGAAATCCAACCAGCGGTAAATGAGAATATCTGCCCATCATCACCACTTCCTCCACAGTCACCGGGAAGTCCCAGTCGATGATCTCTTTCTGTTGGATATAAGATATTCTCTTTAATGCATCCGTTACCGGCAGTCCGAAAGCTTTTACGTCACCGGTATCCTTTGGAATCATCCCGAGGATCCCCTTCATAAGGGTTGACTTACCGGCGCCGTTTGGACCTACTATACCGATGATGTTACCGCTCTCTATCTCAAGGTTTATTCCCTTTATAGCGGTCTTCTTATGATAAGATATTGTAAGATTTTTTACTTCGAGTACTTTCATAAATTTATTGTTATCTTGGGAGCCTAACTGAAATACCGCCATTAATGAAGTAATCATGAGTCAGGTCTGTGAGTCCGACTCCTCCTGACACATCAATTTGTAAATTTTTTTGTAATAAATATGTAAATCCGCCGTCAAAAAAATGAATATTATCAAATCTCTCCCTGAAAAAACCATAGAACTCGATAAATCCACTCAACTTATCGGTTATACCCGTACCTAACGCAATTGTATATAATCCATTTGTTGATCGGTAAGCCATGTCAAACTCGGCACCTAAATTAACACCAAGGGAAAACCTATCTGATAATTCTTTGGCAACTGCGAGTCTAATTTCCGGAGTCGGGTATCCCCCTTTAAAATCACTGCTGGCAACTTCAGGTAAGTCAACGTGAAATAAAAACGACATTGCCGGAAGATTTGAAGATTCATTTAAAATGAATATTTTTGTTCCCAAAACCAGTGGATTAAATCCTGAGAAATTTTGCTCATTCCATGGATTGTTTTGTTGACTCCTATATTTGTGGGTTATATTAGCGTATTCGGGTGCTATTCTAACCTCAAGATTCTTAAAAACCCCGATTCTAATTAAAGTTGAAAAATATGTTTGGTCTTGCTCCCAATTCTGATTATCCTGATCTGTATATTTTTCAAATGAAACTCCACTCTCTACTTGTACATATCCCGGCGGAACCAGGTCAGGTGACTCAGTTTGGTCCGGTCTATCGGTTACTATATCTCCGGGGGACGACTGCGCGAAAACATTTGCAAAGCTCAAAACAGTAATTACAAAAATTAAAATTGTTGTTCTCATTTCTTTTATTTTAAAGCGTTAACGATGGTAGTTACATTTGATTTTACTGCCCCGATATAAGTGCCTCCCTCGGTACCTTCATCACCAATAGAATCGGAATAAAGAGTACCTCCGACTTTTGCGCCGGTTTCTTTTGAAACCTGCTCGAGCAGTTTTGGGTTTACACTGGTTTCAATAAATACCGACCTTAAGCCGCGCGATTTAATCAGGTCTACAATTCGTGTTACATCCTCGGTACGTACTTTGGCTTCTGTAGATAATCCCTGCAGCCCGTGAACTTCAACCCCGTACGCTTCCCCAAAATACCTGAATGCATCATGTGAAGTAATTAAAACACGTTTACCTTCCGGAATAGTTGCTATCTGGTCTTTTACCCATTGGTCGAGTTCATCCAGCTGCTTAGAATAATTCTCGAGATTACCATTGTAATAATCCTTGTTGTCCGGATCGAGTTCACTCAATCCTTTCGCGATATTTTGTGCATAGATCTTAACATTCTGAACATTAAACCAGGCGTGCGGATCCGGGTCACCGAATCCTTTTTTTTTTTTTTTTGGAGTAATTCCTTCTGTTACCTTAATTTTTGGGCGCTCACCTCCGGCATTATCAATAATCTCTTCCATCCAGTGTTCAAGTGTGAAACCGTTGATGAAAGTAATATCGCTTTGTGAGATGGTACGGATATCTTCAGGTTTTGGGTGGTATGTATGAGGATCAATACCCACTCCGCATATACTAATTGATTCAACCTTATCCCCGCCGATATTTTTTACAATGTCGCTGATGATGTTTATGGAGGATACTGCGACGATCTTATCTGATGATGAATTTTCCCGGTTATTACATCCTGTAATGAAAAATGAAAATATTAAAACAGAAATTATTATTGTTCTCATATAAATTATTTGTTTGCTACGTAAATATTTCCCGCAAGTTTTTCACTCAGAAATATCCTGCCGGAATTCTTCGAGATCTGGATAGAGTTATCGAAATCAATCCTCTCGACTATTTTTATTTCATCGTTAAGTTTTAATCCGATCTTTGATAGATAGTTCAATAATTCGGAACTCTCGTCTGAAACTCTTTTGATGATTTTTACAGAACCGATTGCGGCTTCAGTCAGCGGTACACTGTCATCCATTTCCATTTTTCCGTTTTCATCGGGAATAGGATAACCGTGAGGGTCATGCTTTGGAAAATCCATGTATCCTTCAAGCTTGGCAATTAATTCGTCAGTCGAAACATGTTCCAGCTTTTCTGCTTCATCATGAACTTTGTCCCAGGGGAAGTTTAGATATTTAACCAAAAACACCTCCCATAAACGATGCTTTCGGATTAAATTTATCGCAATTTTTTCACCCTTCTTAGTAAGGTCAAAACCTTTGTAGGGGGTATTTTTTATATACCCGGCTTTTGACAATTTAGAAACCATCTCGCTGACAGCTGCAGGTGAAACGCTTAGTACTTCCGCCAGTGAACTGGTTGTTACTTTCCCCACAGACTGCTTTACCGAGTATATATTCTTAATATAATCCTCTATTGACCTATTCATTATTAAGGTTATTTACATACAAAATTAAGTACGCTTAAATTAAAAATCAAGCATACTATTGACATACACGCAATTTTTACTTTATTGAGTAGAAATTTTAAATATTTCATTTATTTAAGGTAACAATGGGGAAACATAATCTGTCTATTTTAAACTGACTATTCTATTACATAGAAATAATTATTTCTATCCGGTAGTTTACAGGAAACGAAGTAAACACAAATATTGTTAATTATTCAGTATGTGGAGAATTTTTCTAATTATCGTTTTTCTGGTAGTAATCGGGCTTGAGCTTCTTGCCTTTTTTACATTCAGGGGGTTCCTAAGAAGAAAAAATGTACCTATAAAGTGGGTAAATATTCTAACTTACTTACCCTATGGGCTATTTGTCCTTCCATTTATATTTATACTTATAACAGGAGCAAAACTTACAGATTTACCGGACTGGCTGTATAATATATATATTATTCCATTTTATATTTTCACAGCAGCTAACTTCCTAATTGGATTATATCTGCTGTTAGGCAAGATCATAAAGCTTCCGTTCAGCATAAGCTCATTTATAATTTCAAGATTTAAAAATGGGAAAAAATGGCTGGAAGAGTTTAAGAAGAAAAAGTCGGTTGAGAAATTTGACAGTTCCCGACGGAAGTTTGTTACAGGTGCAGCCGTGGCTGTATCAGGGTATGCATTCCTCGGGTCAGCTATCGCTGTCTCCGGTAAAGATGATTTTGAAATTGTCGAAAAGGAAATTAAAATAGACAACCTGCCGGAAGAATTAAAAGGAACTACGATATCACTGATCTGTGATTTGCATAGCGGTCCTTACATGCCTGAGGATATTATGCATCATTATGCAGATATAGTTAATGATTTACAATCAGATATTATTGTTTTACACGGTGACCTTACCAATTCAGATACGTCAGAAGCCTATCCTTTTGCAAAAGCATTCAGGGATGTAAAAGCAAGATATGGAGTGTATGCTACTCTTGGAAACCATGATTATTTTTCTGATCCAAATTACATAGCAAATGTAATAAAAGATGAAACTCCAATAAGATTATTAAGGAATGAAGCTATATCAATCGAGAAAAACGGGAAAAAGTTGTCACTACTTGGAGTTGAGGATGTAAGAAGAAGCAATTCGGATTACGATCCGGTTATTATAGATAATATAGATAAGACTTTGAAACATGCTAAGGAAAACATCGATGGATATGATGATCAGCCAAAGGTTATGCTTTATCACAAACCATATTTTGCGAAGGAAATTTCCAAGCATAACATTGATTTTCTAATGAGCGGACATACTCATGGCGGTCAGGTAGTAATAGCTAAATTCGGTGATTTAAATATTTCACCGGCTTCAACAGTTAGCAAGTACATTAGTGGTTTGTACAGAGAGGGTAAAACACAAATGTATGTTTCAAGAGGGATTGGAGTTGTAGGGATGCCATTGAGACTTAACTGTCCACCTGAAATAACAAAGTTTACTCTTACTTAATTAAAACCATTTTCCTGGTTTCAGTATACTCTCCGCTAATTAATGAATAGTAGTAAATTCCACTTCCAAGATCTGATCCATTAAAAGAATACTCGTAAATTCCCGGCATAAGCTCTTCATTAACCAATGTCGCAACTAATTCACCTAAAGCATTGTATACGGTAAGCATTGTTTGGGAGTGCTTCACAAGATTAAAACTAATCCTGGTAGCAGGGTTAAAAGGATTTGGGTAATTCTGATTTAATGAATATTCTGATGGTATTTGAGATGAAATTTGCTGAACACCAACACTCCATCCCGGTCCGCCTCCATTTGTAGTTTTTAAAATAATTCCATCGAATCCCACGGCCCAACCAGTACTATCGTTTACAAATTGAATCGAGTACAGGTCATTGAAAGTACCAGAATATAAAGAATCCCAGTTTTCACCAGCGTCAGTGGTTCTCAAAATATATCCTGCTTCAGCGGCTACCCAGCCTGTTGTCCCATTAATAAAAGATGATGAATGTATTGTAAAGCCGGGTGTCAGATATGTCTCCGGAGTCCAGGATATGCCTGCATCAGTAGTTTTGAAATACATTCCACAGCAGCCAACAAGCCATCCGGTATTCTCATTTATAAAAAAGATAGAGAAAAATGGGTTTGGCATTCCCAATGTTAGAGAGTCCCACGTGAGTCCGGCATTTGTTGATTTGTAAATAAAGGACAAATCAGCCGAAGCATATACAGTATTTTCATCAAGAATAAACAAGGAATGCATTATTGGCTCAGGTCCGGGTGGTATCGCATGAAACCAGTTGTCTCCGCCATTTGTAGTTTTGAGTAAGGTTTTCCCGAAACCCGTTACAAATCCGATACTCTCATCATAAAACCTTAGGTCAGTTAAATGATGAGTAACATTAGAATTTTGAGTGTTCCATGTAACACCCCCATCAGTGGACCTTAATATAATACCATTTTTACCACATATCCATCCGTCATTTTCATTTACAAATTGTATTACTTCATGATACCCGGTGACATTTAATTGAATCCATGTAGCACCACCATTGGTTGTTTTTATCACAATATCATCGCCGCAGGCCCAGCCCGTGTTTTCATTAAGAAAAGAAATGGATTTCAGTATAGTGTTTGTACCGGAATTTTGTACATCCCATTGTGCTGAGACAATAGCGGGAAAAATAGTAAATAATATAATTAACAAATTTTTGATCATCTTAAAATAATAATGAAAATATTATTTAATTAAAACCATTTTCTTTGTAGCGGTAAACTCATCCGTGATTAAGCTATAAAAATAAACTCCGCTTGATAGTCCGGAACCATCAAAGGATACGGAATATGTACCCGGAGCTGAAACTGCATTAATGTATGTCCGGATTTCCCGTCCTGTGATATCATATATCTTTAAAGAGGTAAATGCTCTCTTAGGAATTGAAAACGTAATCTTAGTGACCGGGTTAAAAGGATTTGGGAAATTTTGAGATAAATAATAATCTTCGGGGACAATAGAAGAA
This sequence comes from uncultured Ignavibacteriota bacterium, assembly GCA_937959065.1. Lineage (GTDB taxonomy): Bacteria > Bacteroidota > Ignavibacteria > Tepidaquicellales > Tepidaquicellaceae > JAEYVS01. The sequence continues at coordinate 10,887 of CALGOI010000221.1, forward strand.
ACAGGTTCAACATTTACAATTCCGGCAAGAAAAATAGTATCTGTATTCCATTGAGAGTTATTGATAGGGACAAAACTTATTGTTGTCGCCGGTGCGGTTGCTAATCCATTTCCGCCTTTGTTAAAAACTTCAAAAGGAAATGTTTCGCCACCGTCAACAGATATTAAAACTTTTAAACTATCTCTATATGTATTATCATACGGAGCATATGAATAATCGAATGTTACAATATTTGAATCTCTTAATCCGTAATATAATCTTGATTTTAGAGTGTCCCTCCTGTTTATACTTAAAGAGGCATAATCATAAAACGGGATTTGTATGCAATTTGTACCAGTGAAAGTTGGTCCATTAGCCCCAAAATATTTTGTCATAGTAAATAGACCGTCAGGATTGATAACTGTCCAACCCGGTGGCGGGTAATAGCCCTCAAATATCTCAACGAAATACTTATAAGTTAAATCCCCCGAGACACTTTCATAAAAAGGAGTGCTTAAAGTTTGTAAATTTTCATTGTTCGTTATAAAAGGACTAAAATCAACAAAGTTTCTAGTATTAGACAGAATTGGTATGTTCACAGGGTGACTTACCGGGGTGAAATTTCCACCCTTTGCACTATTCAATATTTCTTTTGTGCTTTCATTTTGAATGAATGCTACTGTGAAAATCTGAGTGGGATTCCAGCCGGCCGGAATAGTGTAAGAATAAGTTAAAGATTTGCTTCCCGAAGGTGAAATAGATACTCCTCCGATTCCGGGGATAGCTCTTCTAAAGACATCATAGAATGTTGAATCATACCAATTGGATGGCACAGAGTCAAAGTGAACTACTCTCTGGATAGCGTAAACTTTTAATCTGTAATCACCTGAATTTACAGGAGCCACAAAATTGTAATCGATTTTGGAAGTCATGGAGTTTCCCGATAAGGAATCGGAGACTGAAATCGAAAACGGTGAGCCAAATGATTTACGGTAATCGTAAATAGCATTGAAAAGTAAGTAAGTTGTGTAAGGCAAAGCTACATAAGTATTACCATCGGCATATGTAAGGGGTACGAAAGAAGCATTATAATAATTGACTATTGAGTCTACTTGTTCCTTACTGCTTAAATACATTGAGTCATTTTGTGAAGGTATGCCCCAGTGATATTTTACTGCATTAACGCTGTCAAAATTATTGTTAATGAAATTATTTAAACCGATAGTATTTGAAACTGCTCCGAGACTATTTGCACTTATAAATTCTGTTAATATCATATTCCTTCTCACACCCTGAACAAAGTTTGTATATTGAAATAATGTATCATTAAAGTTAATTGTATCCTGTCTTACATTAAAGTAAGCGTAAAAATCAACCCCGGAGTTTGGATTAATTGTAAAATTAGTTGAAAAAATTAAAACTGTGTCCTGCCCGGCATTAAGGCTCGGAATATTTACTGAATCAAAGTATGAATTTGAAAAAGACCTGAAATAAACGTAAATGCCCGCACTATCCGGTACAAAAGTTTGCGAACCAATATTTGTAAGATGAATTTGAGGTTTTATAGATAGTGAATTATTTCCCGGTGTTATGAAAGTACCCGGTGGAATGTTAACCATAGAAGTTATTGCAAGATCAACTGTACTGGGTCTTGCCCCAAGGGTAATATTGTCTATATATAAATTATTTCCATGGTCATTGTAGGTAACAAATGCTAGAACAACCTGGTCAGGGTCAGGACCTGAAGGTGTAATCGTATAATTATTAAAGCCAATAACAGATAACAACAGTAATGGAAATATTTTGATAATTTTTGTAATGGCAGAATTTTTCATGAGTTCTGTTGAGATAATGCTTCTGTACTTCTAAAATAAAATTTGTAAAAGAATATTTCCATTATTGTAAGTAAAATCAATGAAATAGTATCTTTTGGAGCTAAGATACCATATCCGGAGTTTCCGGGTGTAAAAAAGCCGGTCATTTTTAAAACAACGAACAAAAACGGATTTCCCGGGTTTGGAATTGAATAACCTGAAGCCGGTATGACTAATCCTACAACCAAGTCTGATATTGTCCATCCAACCGCAAAGAGCACAATTATAAACGTCACATTTAAAATTGCTTGTAAAAGTCCGTCTGTCTGGAATGATCTGACAAAAGCATAAACGGCGAAAATAGTGTGACCAAAAAAAATTGTTACGTCAATCATTTTAAAATGCTTCTTTAGAGAAAAACATTTCCCGGAAAGTTTTAAAAATTATCTTAATATCGAAGGCAAGTGACCAATTTTCTATATAATAAATATCATAATCAATTCGAGTCTGCATAGAGGTGTTGTCTCCCCGTAACCCGTTAACCTGTGCCCATCCTGTGACTCCGCATTTGACACGGTGTCTTTCAAGGTAGTTTTTAATGGAATCCTTCATTTGGTTTATAAAAAATTCACGTTCAGGCCTCGGGCCAACTATACTCATATCTCCTTTTAAAACATTTATAAACTGAGGGAGTTCATCCAGACTGAATTTTCTTAAAAATAGTCCAATTGGAGAATATCTATCATCGTCCTGTTTTGCCATTTGCGGACCGGATTTTTCTGCATCAATTTTCATAGACCGGAATTTAAGCATCATAAACTTCTTTCCATCCAGCCCGACCCTTTCCTGTTCGTAAAATACCGGTCCGGGTGAAGTGAATTTTACAAGAAGTGTCAGCAAAAACATTATAGGGGATATAAGTAAGAGTATGAATCCCGAAACCAGAATATCGAAAGATCTTTTTAAGAACCTGTTCCAGATATTCATAGGAAGGGATTTCAACTTTAAAAATGGAATACCGTCAACTTCTTCCATCTTTAACTTGCTGGTAATTGTTTCGATAAAATCAGGAGCAAGCATAAACTCAACATTAATACCTTCACACTTTTTTATGAGTTCGTAGATGTCGTCATGGTCTGAACTGGGTAATGCAACCAAAATTTTCTCAATCCCTAATTCTCTGATCTTAATTGGCAAATCATCATAGAATCCCAGGAGAGTATTCCCGTCAAGTTTGTCTTCAAGTGAATTCTTTTTTTTAAAATATCCCGCGATATTGAACCCGGCAAACTTATCCCTGGTAAATTTCTGAAATATTTTTAAAGCCATTTCATTGGTACCAACTATAGCAACATTTTTAACTCCAATGTTTTTATTATATAATGTCTTTTCAACTTTGAGTACGATGTACCTGCCAATCATTACAAAAAGAACGCTAAAAAATCCCAATAAAACAAACACAAGTCTTGAAAAAGGAAAGTCTCTATAAAAGAAAATTATACCCATTAAGATAAGAATCGCAATTATTATGCATTTAATTACCAGAAACAATTCATCAAAAACGAAAACATTTCTATTCAGTCTGTACATTTTGAAGGACTGGAATACAAAGAACCAGACAGGTAAAGTAATGATAGCAAAAAACAAATAGCCTTCAAAAGGGGGTATGCCCTTAGTAATTTCAAAATAATTACCGAATGGTGTGAAAAATCTAATCTGGAATGAAATATAATATGCCAATAAAATAGCTGTAAAATCCAGTAAAACTGTAGATAGAGGGATAAAGAATTCTATTTTAGAGGAATTTGTTTTCATCTTAGTCATTGATAAACATAAAAATAGATTTAAAAAATAAAAGCTGAAAGGGGAAAAGAGGATTACCCAATTCCTGATAATACTATGGAATTCTTATATTTAAGAAAGAAGTTCTTTCTTATTGAAATGTTGTTTGAATTTTTCAAATATGGATCATCCTGAATTATATTAAATGCAATTTCCCGGGCATTTTCTAGAACATCTTTGTCTTTTTCAAGGTCTGTACATGAAAAATTCAACTCTCCGGATTGTTTTACTCCGAATACTTCCCCTGGGCCGCGAAGTTTTAAATCTGCATCAGCAATTTTAAATCCATCATTTGTACTGCACATAAGTTCTAAACGTTCCTTTGAAATATCATCAAGATCATTTGCTACTAAAACGCAATATGACTGCTTTCCTCCTCTTCCAACTCTTCCTCGCAGCTGATGCAGCTGGGATAACCCGAATCGCTGAGCTTCTTCAATAACCATAACAGTAGCGTTAGGGACATCTATTCCGACCTCAATAACAGTTGTTGAAACAAGGATATCAAGAGAGCCGTTTTTAAAATCCCTCATAACAGAATCTTTTTCGAAAGAGAATTTTCTGCCATGGATCATTCCTACTTTTAAATCTGGGAAAACAATTTTACTTAGACGCTCAAACTCTTTTTCTGCAGATTTGAGATCTAGTTTTTCCGATTCATCGATCAAAGGGTACACAATGTATATTTGTCTTCCTTCATCAACCTGCTGCCTTATAAACTCATATACTTTATCTTTATCTTTGTCATGCCTTAAAAAGGTTTTGATTTCTTTTCGGCCGGCCGGTAGTTCGTCGATTACCGATACATCAAGATCGCCATAGTAAGTTAGTGAAAGAGTTCTTGGAATTGGGGTCGCAGTCATTATTAAAATATCCGGGTTCAATCCTTTTTCTTTTAATTTTGCTCTTTGCATAACACCGAACTTATGTTGTTCATCGATAACTGCAAGACCAAGTTTATTGAATTCGACATTTTCCTGGATAATTGCATGAGTGCCAACCACAATGTTTGTTTCGCCAGATTTAATTTCATACAATACTTTTTCCCGGTGTAGTTTTTTTTGCCCACCTTTTAGGAGTGTGGTTTTCACACCAAAGGATTCAGTCATTTTTAGAACAGTTAGGTAGTGCTGCTCGGCAAGTATTTCTGTCGGACACATAAAGGCGCATTGATAATCGTTTTCTATTGCCAAAAGCATGGCTTCAACAGCCACTATTGTTTTCCCGCTTCCAACGTCACCCTGTAAAAGCCGGTTCATACAGTGTTGAGATTGCATGTCAGAATGTATTTCTTCAATTACCCGTTTTTGAGCCTTCGTTAATTCAAATGGAAGTGAGGCTTCAAACTCCTTATTCAATTTAGAATCTTCCTTGATAAAAGAAATTCCTTTTTTCTCATGCTTAAAATTATGTCTTCTCATTGCCAGCAGCAGTTCCAGATAAAAGAGTTCTTCAAATGCCAGACGTTTTCGTGCCCTCTCAATGTCAGTGAATTTTTTAGGAAAATTAATTCGCAGTATTGCATCTTTCTTAGAGGGATAATCATATTGCTTAATAATTTTTGTGGGAAGGGTTTCCATAAGCGAGGGCGAGTCTCGTTTGACCAGGGAATAAAATGCATTAAATACTATTTTGGTTAAAAGGAGAGGTTTTATCCATGTCTTTTTAAGGACGCCGGATAATTCATAAACAGGAAGGATATTATACTTTAGAAAGTCAACGTCTGTTTCATCTTTTATGTCTACCTTTAGATGGTCTCTGTAATTAAAGCTGGCCTGGTATTTACCGGAATTCCATCCTTCTTCTACTTTTCCCCAGAATATGTATGTATCGAGCGGTTTAAATTGTTTCGAGCGAAATTCTGCAGATCCAAATACAGGTATCGAGACACTGCCTGTGCCGTCATTTAGATAAATTTTGACAGGATGATGCTTTTTAGCGGGAATGCTTACATCGATAACTTTCCCATAGATTATTACATTTTCACCTTTAAAGAGAGAAATGTCCTTAATATTAATTCTTTTGAGGTAGATCCTTGGAATAAAATTCAGAAAATCTTCAACGATTGTAATCCCCAGTTCGCTAAATGCAGTGGCTCGTTTTGGGCCAATTCCTTTTAAATATTTTAATTCCATCAAGCAAAAAGAATAAAATCGAGATATAAATGCTATTCATAAAGGACGGACATCTTTGAGGGATTATTTGGATCGTAGATAACAATTATTGAATCTCCGACACGAGGTATTTTTACCCTTGAAACTGTAGCGGTTATATTTTGCTGAAAGTTACCAAAAGAATCGTGGTTTAATGAAAGGGATAATCTTACAACAGGATTATCGTTGATGGTTACTCCGGTATCCTGAATATCCATAACAATAGCGTTTGTACGTGTACCTTTCTTCAAAAATTCATCTTCAGCAGCAATTTGTTGTTTTCTTTTGCGTCTATCTAAAATGGTCAGCAAAATAAATGGTGCAATATTTAAAAAAAGGGCAACAGCTATGAACAGGATTAGATTATCATATAAACCCATACTTTCACCCAGGAAAACAAGAAGGAAATTTACAACAATGAGGTATGACATTATACACAGGAACATGAAAATAAATCCCTGTACAAAACTTTTTAAAAATTCGGGAACCATAAATATGATTTTATACAAAAATATCTCAAATATTAATTATAACAAAGAAGAAAAATTTTTATCAAAATAGTATTTCCTTTTAGAGTTATATTAATTTTACTACATTATGAAATAAAATTTTAGTAGTAGTCAA
>CALGOI010000222.1 GCA_937959065.1 uncultured Ignavibacteriota bacterium
TTTGTGATCAGAAGTTTCATGTCGATCGGTTTCGAAATGAAATCATCCATTCCGGCTGCAAGGCACTTTTCCCGGTCAGAATCATAGGCAAAAGCAGTAATTGCTATAATCTTCGTTTTCTTTTCTTCATACTTTGAAGTTTCCCGGATTAATTTTGTTGTTTCAAATCCATCGATTATAGGCATTTGTACATCCATTAATATAACATCTATATCATCTCTCTCATTATATAGTTTTATAGCTTCATTACCATTATGGGCAGGTAATACGCTCATTTCATGTTTTTCTAATATCCTGGTCATTAACTTCATGTTAATGGGTTCATCTTCAACAAGTAAGATTGTCGGCATTTTGACCCTTTCAGTTACTTCGTAAATTAATTTATGTTTCCCTATACCTGTAAAATATAGTATTCTAACTCAAAAATACTTAGTAATTATCTCATCAGCAAGACTGAAACCCTTCCTTGTCAACATAAACATCTCATTTTTCAATATCCCAAAGTTGTTATCAGTCAGTTCTTTTATTACATGTTCTTTATTTATTAAAAAGTCCTCATTAAATATCTTCTTATAATTTCTTAAATTCACTCCTTTACTTCTTAATCCGGTTATAATAAACTCAAACTTCATATCATCTTTACTCAATTTTATAATATTCTCTTGAGGCAGTTTCCCGTTATCGATTAAAGTAAAATATTCATTCATACTTTTTACATTATTCCACCTGCTGTCATTATGAAACGAATGTGAGGAAGGACCCAGCCCGATGTAATTTTCCCAGTTCCAGTACTTGCTGTTATGTTTTGCTTCATAACCCGGCTTACAAAAACTCGATACTTCATAATGCTCGTATACTTTTTCTGTAAAATAGTCGGATACTAATCTGTACATTTCAGGCTCAGCGGGATTCTCTGATACTTTATTATCATTTAATAACTTTCCCAATACTGTTTTAGGCTCGAATGTAAGAGCATACGTAGAAACATGAGGTGCGTTTAATTCAATCACTTTATCGAGTGATTTTTTAAGAGTTGAAATTTCCTGCCCGGGAAGTGAATATATAATATCTATAGAATAGTTATCGAATTCTGCCTGTACCTTCTCAACCGTTTCTATAGCTTCTTTTACCGTATGCTCCCTTGTTAAGAACTTCAATTCGTCTTCATCGAATGATTGTATCCCTAGACTGAATCTATTGATTCCTGCTTCCTTTAATTTTAAAACGTCAGTCTTTAATATGTCCTCCGGGTTTGCTTCAAGAGTAATCTCGGAATTATCTGAAATTTTAAAATTACTTTTTATCTTGCTGATTATTTGCTCGATCTCTATTGGCGAGAGAATCGATGGCGTTCCGCCTCCGAAATATATCGAATTGAATTCTTCCTGTTTGTAAGAAGGGGAGTGCAGATCAATCTCCTTGTGCAGTGATGTAAGGAATTTTTCTTTTAGACTAAGATTTGTAACCAGGTAAAAATCACAGTATATGCACCTTTTATGACAAAAGGGTATGTGAATATAAATGCCGGACATAATTTATATACTAATGTATGACTTTACCTATCCTGTCCCATCTGATCGAACCAAGCAGGTCACCTAACCTTGAGAAGGGTATATTTGCATCCCATGACCAATAAATTACAAGAGCTTCACCAACAATATCATCATCTGAAACATATCCCCAGTATCGGCTGTCTGATGAGTTATCCCGGTTATCGCCCATCATGAAATAATAATCACGTTCAACAGTATATTCATTATTTGGTAGAGGTGTGCCGTCAACTAATATGGTTTCGCCATCCAGTCTGGTTTCATGTCCTTCACGTTGAATAAACATCTTCCATTGATTATTATATGATTCCGGAGTTACTTTTATAACATCACCTTCTTTGGGTATTGCGAGAGGACCATAATTATCCTTATTCCAGTCTGTTCCCATTGGATAGATGCCAACTTCAGATTGTCCCTCCGGTGAAGACTGTCCCCTAATTAACATATCGGGCGGCTTTGGAAACTCCTGGCTGTTTACATACAACACTTTATTTACAATAAGGATCGTATCACCCGGTCCGCCAACACACCTCTTTATATAATTCATTACAACAGGGGACTCGAGTTCATTCTGGTTACCCGGGTAGTCAAATACCACTACATCTCCCGGTTCAGGATCTTTGAATCCCGGTAGTTTGACGAATGGTAACCTGATATCTGTAAATGGAATATTTCTGGGAGTGGTCGAACCGTATGTGAATTTTGTTACAATTAAAAAATCACCAATCAATAATGTGTTTTCCATCGAACCGGTTGGTATTCTGTATGCCTCGAAAAAGAATACTTTTATAAAAAATGCAACAATGGCTGCATATACTAACGCGTCAAATAATTCCTTTGACTTATTCTTTTTGACATCCTTGCCCTTTTTTGTACCCGGTTTTATATTGTCGGGTTTCTTACTACTGCTGATTTGTTTAATTGGTTTACCAGTCTTATTAGTTGTAGTTGTGAATTTATTGTTTTTTTATTTTATTATTTACTTCTCAAAAGCCTTAAATAAGGCTTAAAGTTCCTTATTTTTCCAGGGATAAAACTGCCAGGAAGGCTTCTTGAGGCACCTCTACCGAACCTACCTGTTTCATACGCTTTTTACCTTCTTTTTGTTTCTCTAAAAGCTTCTTTTTGCGGGTGATATCACCTCCATAACACTTCGAGGTAACATTCTTTCTCATTGCGCTGATGGTTTCTCGAGCAATTACTTTTGAGCCAATTGATGCCTGAATTGCAATCTCAAACATCTGTTTTGGAATCAGCTCTCTTAACTTTTTACATAACTTTCTTCCCCATTCATATGAATTTTCTCTGTGAACAATTGTAGACAGTGCGTCGACTGAATCACCGTTAAGAAGTATGTCGAGCTTAACGAGATCTGACTCCCTGTAATCTAAAAATTCATAATCAAATGATGCATATCCGCGCGAAGTCGACTTTAGCTTGTCGTAAAAATCAAATATTATCTCAGCAAGAGGAAACTCAAACTGCAGATCGACCCTCTTTGAATCGATGTAGTTAGTTGTTTTATATATTCCGCGCCTGTCCGTCGCCAGTTTCATCAGGTTACCAATGTAATCCGTCGGAGTAATGATCTGTGCCTTGATGTACGGTTCTTCAACCCTGTCGATGCTTCCTCTTTCAGGCATCTGGGCCGGGTTATCTACTATTACCAGCTCTCCATTTGTTTTGTAAACCTTGTATTCGACGTTTGGTACCGTCGTTACAATTGTTAATCCATATTCACGCTCTAATCTCTCCTGGACGATCTCCATGTGAAGCATACCAAGGAAGCCGCATCTGAATCCGAAACCCAGTGCTGCTGAACTTTCCGGAAGATATGTCAATGCAGCATCATTAAGTTTCAGCTTTGCAAGAGACTCTCTTAGTTCTTCAAAATCTTCCGAAACAGCCGGATATATACCGCTGAAAACCATTGGCTTTACTTCACGGTAACCCGGTAGTGGTGTGTCTATCTTTGATGATGTCAAAAAGATAGTATCACCAACTTTACAGTCTTCTACATCCTTCATACCTGCTATCAGGTATCCCACATCTCCTGCCTCTAACTTCTTGGTCTTAATTCTGCCCATTTTAAGGACACCTACTTCCTCCGCCTCGAATGACTTATTATTGAAATAAAAAGAAATATCATCTCCTTCTTTTAATGTACCTTCCACTATCCTGATATATGCAACTACCCCGCGGTATGTATCGAACATTGAATCGAAAATAAGTGCTTTAAGCGGTTTCTCTTTTTCTATCTTCGCCGGGGGAATTCTCTCCACAATTGCCTCAAGTATATCCTCTGTCCCTATGTCTGCCTTTGCGCTTGCAAGAAGTATATCCTCTTCATTCCCGCCGATCAACTCAAGTACCTGCTGTTTTACTTCATCAACCATTGCGCTCTGCAAGTCTATCTTGTTCAAAACCGGTATGATCTCAAGTCCGTTTTCTATTGCAAGATAAAGATTGCTGATAGTTTGAGCTTCAACTCCCTGTGTGGCATCGACTACGAGTATTGCTCCTTCACATGCCGCCAGAGATCTCGACACTTCGTATGAAAAATCAACATGACCGGGCGTATCAATTAAATTCAAAATATAATCTTCACCGTCTTTCCCTCTGTAATTCATCTGAATGGCGTGGAGTTTGATAGTAATTCCTCTTTCCTGTTCCAGGTCCATGCTGTCGAGAACCTGGCTCATCATATTCCTTTTATCTATAGTCTGGGTTTTCTCAAGGAGCCTGTCTGCGAGGGTTGATTTACCGTGGTCAATATGAGCTATAATACAAAAATTCCGTATGTTTGACTTACTCAAGCTTTTGTCCAAAATTAATATAAATATGTAAGATACCTATAATAAATAAAAAAGTGGATTCCAAAATATGGTCTACCGAACATATTTTAGATCCACTTAAAATCAAACAGCTCTGAACTAATAATAATTCTCAAAAAAACTAACTTACCGAATAATTATGAATCTTTTCTTTGAGTCCTGATATCCTGAACTTCTTTCCGCATTTCCGCTGCTATTTTGCGAATGTTGTTAAGTTCTTTCCTGATTCGTGTACCGGCAGCATTTTGGCCTTTGTCATAAAATTTTTCAATGTCTTTTTGCATTCCATCTAGAATTTCTCTGATTTGCTGCAATTTTTCCATTTTTTTTGGCTCCTTGAAATTTTAAGAATTTTTTTGTGGTTAGGTTTGGAATGATATTTTTTAAATTTCGATAATATATTGATAATTTCTAAAATAAGGAATACATTTTTTAAGAAAAATTTATTATTGCTTATTTTGCAAACAAAAAGCTAAACTACTTACTTTTTTATAGTAAAATTAATAAGTTATGGCATCACACTAGCAACGTCATTTATGTACGGTATCGAAAATATTATTACATATCCCCAGGCTACAAACGCAATACCGAAAACTATCAACGCGGTCACTATTGCATAATTCTGCCAGGTCTTTAAATTATAATCCCTGAATATACCCCAGACTCCGTTTAATCCGTGATACATTGCCAGCGTTACAAAAGTAATATCGATTATCCTGTACCAGGAATACTGCATTCTGCCGAGTACCGCGTCGTATGTATGTCCGGATTCAGGAGTATAATGCATCAATACATAGTGTCCTATCATAAAAACAACCAGAGCAAGTCCTGATATCCTCTGTAGTAACCAGCTTTTCGAACCGGAGTCTTTTGTTCCTTTATATTTATACATTTATAAGGATTTAAAGTTAATCTTTTAAAATAAATTCTTTAATTCATGTGAAAACATCAATGCTCCCATAGCTAAAAACATTAAAATACCCGCTATCCATGATATCCAGTATAGCTGTCTGTGGTATCTCGCTCCGTCAGCCCAGTCTACAAGTACTATCCTTATACCATTCAATGAATGGAACAGGACAAACGCAAAAAGCAGCCACTCGAGCACCATAAAGAATGGTGTGGTGTATTTGCTAACTGCGGTATTAAATGCTTCTCTGCCCTGTGTAAGGGGACTTAAGGAGTAAATATGAATGAATAAATAGCCGATTAATGCCAGCCCGGTGATCCTGTGTAATATCCAGGCCCAGCTGCCGGTATCTTTCCTGTAAGAAAGATTCTCTTTTATCCATTCTTTTTGGTTATAAGTCTTGATCTTTTGCGCGGATGCGCGTGAACTGTCTAGTTCGGACATTTATATTGTGTTTTTTATTGGTGTTTACTCAAAAACACTAAAAATTAATTAATTCCATTTTGAGAAACAATTTATTATTAAAAGATACATATATACAGTATTTTCCATTTAATTCCTTCATTAGATTGCATACTTTATAAGTTTTTAATAATTCTTCATGAATAATGATCGAAATTCCTGATTATATAAAAGACCTTAAACCTTATGTCCCCTGCCGTACAATAAACGAAATAAAAGAGCAATATGACCTGGATGAAATTCATAAAATTGCAAGCAATGAGAACCCCTTGGGTCCTTCTCCAATTGCAGTCGAAGCTATGCGTGAAGCAATGAAAGACGTTCACAGGTATCCTGATATAGGCGCTATAAAGCTTAGGAAAAGAATAGGGGAGATGTTTAATGTCGGTGTCGAAAATATAGCTGTAGGTAATGGCAGTGAAGGTGTTCTCGCTGTTGCGATGAGGTGTTTTTTACATGGAGACGATGAGGTCATCACTTCAGAGGGTACTTTTATAGGTTTCCAGGTTCTTGCACGCGCAAGGGTTAATAAGTGCGAGTATATTCCAATGCCTAAGGAAAACTATAAATTCGATCTCGATGGAATTGCTAAAGCGATTAACGAAAAGACAAAGTTGATCTATCTTTGTAACCCGAATAATCCGACCGGTACGATCTTTACTAAAGATGAATTTGATAAGTTTATCGAGAAAGTGCCTTCAAATGTTCTCGTTATTTTCGATGAAGCCTATTACGAATTCGCATCGGATTATCCGGAATATCCGGACTCGATGAATTACCGTCTCGATAACGTATTAACACTGAGAACATTCTCCAAAGCATACGGAATAGCCGGTATTCGTATTGGTTACGGGCTTGCTCATAAGGACATAGTCGAGACGATTATGAAAGTTAAGCTCCCTTTTGAACCCGGTAATGTTGCGCAGGAAGGGGCATACGCTGCACTGGGTGATACAGAGTTTCTTGAAAGAACGAAGCATCTTAATAAAACCGGTATGGAGTATCTTACAGATGAGTTTACACGTCTGGGAATGAAATGGTTTAAGTCTTATGCGAATTTCATTATGGCGGATTTCAACAGCGAAAAGGAAACGACGAGAATTAACGAAGAATTATTAAAAAGGGGAGTAATAGTCAGGCCGCTCTCTGCTTTTGGGCTGCCGGGCTGCATACGATTTACTATTGGGCGTAAAGAGGAAAATGAAGCACTGGTTAAAGCCCTTAGAGAAGTAATTTAATTAAAATCCTCTTTTCTTTTGTCGGTTGTTACAAGTAACTTAGTAAATAAATAAAGCCCTAATCCGCAAACCATTAATATATAAGATTCGTTAGGAGCAGCGGTTATTTCTTTAGAGCTTATTACATCTCCTATTCCCCAATAGACTCCGAATGCGATCATTAAAAACGAAATAAACATGATTACACCATAATACCATTTGGTTCTTTTAGTAGTAGAAACGTAATCTATGTAATCGTCTTCATAATCGTCTTTGGAAGAATGATCGAAATCATAGACTTTTTTACCGCAATGCGGACAGAAATCGTAGTTGTAGGAGATTTCTTGAGTACAGGTTGGACATTTAATTAATGACATATTTTGAAGGTTTAATGAAAAATTTACATTTTTCCTTACCTTCCCCTCTGAAATGAAGTTAATATATTTTCATTTTATCGTCAATATAGATATAATTATTAATTAAAAAGCTTAAAATAATAAAAAATGTTTGAAATTATTCTTGGCGCGCTATTTATAATGTCTCTCAGGATTATTGATGTTTCACTTGCAACTGTCAGAACATTGATGATAATGCAGGGAAGAGTTTGGCCATCAGGAGCGATTGGGTTTGTAGAATCAGCAGTTTGGGTTATTGCAATCAGTTTTGTAGTTCAGAATCTGAATAATCCCTGGAATATACTGGGCTATGCCGGAGGATTCGCCATTGGGAATATGCTTGGGATAGTAATAGAAAAAAAGATAGGACTCGGATTTATTCAGGCATATATTGTTTCTTTAAAAAAAGCCGGGGAGATTGCCGATTTACTTAGGAAAAGGAATTTCGGCGTTACTAAACTGCCCGGAGAAGGCTCCAGCGGGAATGTTTCTATTCTTATGATCTTGACTCTGAGAAAAAGACAAAGGGAATTGATCAAACTTGTAGATCATCTCGACCATACTGCTTTTATTTCAATTAATTCAGCTACTCCATCGAGAGGGTATATGCAGAGGAAGTGATGTTATTGTGTTTCAAATTTTTTCCTTACCCATTCGTAGATTGTTACATTCATCAAAAATAACATCAATGAATACATAGTATCTTCGATTGGTATAGTGGTGAGTCTGA
>CALGOI010000223.1 GCA_937959065.1 uncultured Ignavibacteriota bacterium
GGGCTTAATTGATGAGAATCAATTCCCTATTAGATTATACGCGGTTTTAACAGGCGGTGACGAAGCATTCGAGAAATACCTGGAAAAAGGAATAGAAGTCAATTACAAAGACAAGCTGACCATCCGAGCTGTATCGATGGACTATGATGGTGCATTTGAATTACAGGATGCCTCAATGATAGACGAATATAAAGAAGAACCAAAAAGGAAAACCCCATACGATACAGATACACAGATAGAGAGTATCTTTAAGAGAGGTCAGGAGAAGGGATTTCAATTAAGAGTAAAAGCTGTGGGTGATCTTGCTGTTGAAAAAACACTGGATGCAATTGAAAGAGTAGTAAGAGATGCCAAACCTGAAGACCACAGGACAGTCATTGAGCAAGTTGAGTTTATTCGTGAAAAGGACTTAAACAGAATAAAGACACTAGGGGTAATCCCATCCGTCAGGCCTGAAGTTTGTATTTATGATGCGCAGATACTACCTTATTTAATTAACGAAAGTAATCTGAATAATATCGGATTATGGAATTCGCTTTTACAGTCAGCCGGTAAAATTACATCGGGTACAGATTTCCCATTTCATGTGATCAACCCGTTTGTCCAGATGTATTATTTGACAACGAGATCTGTGATAGGTGATGATTCGGTTTCTATCCCGAACCAGGATCAGAAGCTTTCTATAACTGATGCTGTAAGGTCATTTACAATATGGGCAGCATACTCAGCTTTAGAAGATGCTTATAAGGGTTCTCTCGAAAAAGAGAAATATGCCGATATGATTGTCCTTTCAAATGATATATTCGCCGATAATAAGAATTTACTCCAGACTGAGGTGCTTAAGACTATTATTAATGGTGCTATCGTTTATGAAAAAAGTAACAACACAGCATCACGATAACAGAGTTTGAAAGTGAGAGACGCATTGAAATATGGAATGGATCTACTGGATATAAATGATGAGATTGAGAAAAGAGCGAATGTTGAATTAATGCTCTCTGAAATTGTAGGATGCAAGAGAAATGAATTATTGACATTGGATAGTTCTTTAGATGACGAAAAGCTGAAATTATTTGAAAGCTATTTAGAAAGAAGAGTTTCCGGAGAGCCGTTACAATACATACTCGGTGAAACGGAGTTTTATGGTTACAGAATAAAAGTGGATGGGAATGTTTTGATACCAAGACCGGAGACCGAACAGTTAGTAGAGAGAGTGTTAGACGATATAGCTGGTTCCGGTAAAGAATCTGTAAATATATTGGAAATTGGAACCGGTTCAGGGTGCATTAGTATTGCATTGGCAAAGGAGCTGGAAAAGAAGAACGTGGAATGTAATATAACTGCTACTGATATTTCAGAAAAAGCTTTAAAATTAGCTGTTGAAAACATTTCCTCGAACAATGCCAGGAATGTTGAAGTTATAGTTGAAGACTTCTTAAGTATACATACTCTTGACGATTACGATTACATAGTTTCAAATCCTCCTTATATTTCAATGGAGGATTTTTTATTGCTGGATACTGATATTAAAGATCATGAACCGAAAGTTGCTCTTACAGATAAGTCGGACGGATTGACTTTTTACAGGAGGATGTTCGCTTTACTAAAAAATAAAACATACCCGGTGAAGCTTTTTTGTGAAATAGGTTATGATCAAAAAGAAAAGCTTGAATTACTTTTGAGTGAGAGTAACATTTGCGAGTTTAAATTTCATAAGGATTATAACGGGATATACAGAATAATGGAGGTAAAGGTGTGATAGCAGTAATACAAAGAGTATCAGAAGCAAGTGTTACAATATCGGGTCAGGTAT
>CALGOI010000224.1 GCA_937959065.1 uncultured Ignavibacteriota bacterium
TTGAATCTGACCCCAGGCCTTTTCTTACGATGTCAATATCAGCCCCTGTCTTTTCACAAAAATTGGCAAGTTCATTCATAAATGTAATACGCATTGCCAGGTAAGAATTTGAGGCATACTTTGTGACTTCCGCACTTGCAAGGTCCATTTCCATGATAGGATTTCCCTGTCTTACAAAAGAAGAGTACAAATCTCTCATTTTTTGCAGCGCTTTTTCACTATCTGAGCCCACAACTATTCTATCGGGTTTCATGAAGTCTTCAACTGCAAAACCTTCACGAAGGAATTCAGGATTAGAAACAACATCAAAGTTATCCGCACCTTCTTTAAGTATGATCTCTTTTACAATAGCATTAGTTCCTACAGGAACGGTACTCTTATTTACGATTACTTTATAATCTTTATTGCCATTCTTGTTTAAAATACCGCCAATATCCTTAGCTACGTTTTTAACATATTGCAGATCTGCTGAACCATCTTCACCTTCAGGTGTAGGAAGACACAGAAAGATCAATTCAGTCTCCAAAACACTTTTTTCGATGTCATCGGAAAATGTTAATCTTCCCCTGCTTACATTCCTTTCGAATAATAAATCCAGTCCCGGTTCATAAATAGGGATTTCACCTTTTACCAGCATTTGAAGTTTTTCCTGGTTATTATCCACACAAATGACATTATTACCCATTTCAGCAAAACAAGTACCGGAGACTAAACCAACATAGCCGGTACCGATAACAGATATATCCATACAATGATTTTATTTAAACTAATATATTAGCAAGCTAATTATTATATTTAATAAATTAAATTTATTTAATTATTCCCAGGTAATGAAAAAGATACTATTTCCAACGGATTTTTCACTAACATCGTTAAATTCGATGCCATATGCTCTAGAAATAGCAAACAGATCAAAAGCAGCTATTTACTTATTAAATGTATATAGTGTAACTATCTACGATCCAAATATGCCTGCTGAATTATTAATGAGTGCAACCGAGCAAGCTGAGAAAACCTCAAAAGAGAGCCTGGAAAAGGTAGCAAAGGATTTTGAAAAGGCAATGTCCGATAACAACATTCAGGGAGTTGCGATTGATATCCAGTCAAAACAAGGGTTGGTTGTGGATGAGATCATAAATTTCGTTTCGGAAAATGATATTGATCTGGTTATAATGGGTACCACAGGTGCCAGTGGAATGCTTGAAAAGATATTCGGAAGTAATGCATCCACAGTAATTGAAAAAACTCCTACGCCGGTTCTTGCTGTCCCTGACGAAGCAAAGTATAAGGGAATAACAAATATAGTTTATGCAACAGATCTTCAGGAATCAGAAACAAATGAAATTAACAGTATTGCAGAATTTGCAGGAATTTTCGACGCTGAGATGACTCTCTTACATGTATGTGATAAATCAGAAGAAGCGTTGATTGAAAACAAGAATGAACTTTATGAAGATCTAAGAAAAAATATAAATTACCCCAAGGTAAATTTCGAATTGATTAAAAATGAGGATGTAGTGGATGGAATTGATTCGTTTGTAAAAGCTAATAAAGTTGATATAATTGGAATGGCCTCCCATAAAAGAAGCTTACTGGGGAGAATTTTCAGTAAAAGTTTGACTAAAAGTATGGTCTATCATTGTCATATACCTCTCCTTGCACTTGAAAGAGATGATTAAATCATTGATTTATATTCAATTTTTTTATCAGGCAGTCACTTTTGGCTGCCTTTTTTGCTGGAGTACATCGGTATAATGCATTGTAAAAATTAAGCATTAACGGTAACTTTAGCTCTTATGAGTAAGAAATTGGTGTTAATAGATGGTATGGCAATGATATATAGGGCTTATTTTGCTCTTATATCACGCCCTCTCATTAATAAAAAAGGGATGAACACCTCTGCGGTTTACGGATTCGTAAATTCACTGATCAAGATATTGGAAGAGGAAAAGCCGGATTATATTGCGGTTTGTTTCGATACGGAAAAACCTACTTTCAGGCATACAGAATATCCTGAGTACAAAGCTCAACGAATGGAAATACCATCCGATATGCCCTGGCAAATCCAAAAGACAAAGGAAGTAATAAAAGCTTTTAATATCCCGCTCATTGAAATTCACGGTTATGAGGCAGATGATGTTATCGGTACATTATCTCATATTGCTGAGAAGGAAGGAATGACAACGTATATGGTGACTCCTGATAAGGATTTTATGCAGTTGGTCACAAAGAACATATTGATGTATAAACCTTCACGCAGCCAGGCAGGAGGTATGGTAAAGGATGTTGAAATCATAGATACAGAAGGTGTAAAGAAGAAGTTTGGAGTAGAACCGGGATCAGTGATTG
>CALGOI010000225.1 GCA_937959065.1 uncultured Ignavibacteriota bacterium
TATTATAGAATGAGAAATATTTATGATAATGACATTATCCACAATATTCTTATACTTGCGATTGATATAAATGTTATTAACTTTTACCGAAATATTTTTTCTGATTTTAGTCTGAGTATAGAAATTTTTGACACTGACCATTTTGCTATGGAAAAATACATCAGTGAATTCTATCATGATAAAATAGATGCCCCTTTAGCACTTTTAGGGTTGAAACCCAACAGGATGGATGTATCTGTTTACGACAATAATGAGCTTATACATTATAGTTATACTTCTATCGGGGAACTTGATTTTAAAAGAGAACTGGATAAAGTGTTAACCAACCTTGAAAGTTGTGGGTATTTTAAAGAAATAAATAATATTTTTATTTATGGTGAGAGTTTACTCGAATCAGTTAAGGAATATCTACTAAAGAAGTATCCCGACAAAGAGATAATATTACTGGATCCATTCGATAATTTTTCAATCGAAGACGGAATCATAGAAAGTCCCGAAGAAGAACTGCTTAAATTCAGTTCAGCTTCCAGGTTCGCTCCTTTATTTGGAGCAGCGTTAAAGACCAGAGATGTTGGGGAAGTTGAAAAGTGAGAATAATAGCGGGTATTTACAAAGGGAGAAGACTAAAATCTCCTGGAAAAAACTCAATTGTAAGACCGACTACAGACAGGGTAAAGGAAACATTATTTAATGTACTTAATAATGTTGTCGAATATGGTGAAACTACTTTTCTGGACTTGTTTTGCGGCACAGGGGCCATAGGAATAGAATTTTTATCAAGAGGAGGAACCGGAGTCACCTTTGTAGATACTGATACCCGGAGCGTTAAAGAAAATGTAAATTTGCTTAATTTAACCAAAGGCTTTGAAATCATAAGAAATGATTCTTTAAAATATCTTCTGACATTTAATGGATATTTCGATATAGGATTTGCGGATCCACCCTACAATTATTCAGAGTATGATGAATTAATCACTGCCGCAAAAGACAAGACTGGAATTTTAATTATTGAACATTCATCTGATATTGAGTTAGATGACGGATACATGAGAAAAGAATTTGGTGATACATCTATGACATTTTTTAAATTTTAAACGATAAAAATGGGAAATTTAACTGCGGTCTATCCGGGTACATTCGACCCAATTACCAACGGACATCTAGATATTATTGAAAGGGCTTCGGCACTTTTCGATCAAGTAATAGTAACAGTTGCTTTAAATTCAAATAAAACTCCATTATTTACAAAGGATGAAAGAAAGGATATGATAGAGAATGTAATTTCTGCTTATAATAATGTAACTGTTGATATGTTTGATGGGTTGCTGGTAGATTATTCTCAAAAGATGGGAGCAGGGGTTGTAATACGCGGATTGAGAGCTGTTTCGGATTTTGAATATGAATTCCAAATGTCACTTACAAACAGAAAACTGGCTCCCGAGATAACAACTATTTTTTTGATGCCAAACGAGAAATATACCTATCTGAATTCATCACTCATTCGCGAACTGGCAAAATTCAACGCAGACATATCAGACTTTGTGCCGGAATATGTTAAAGAAAAACTCAAATCAAAATTCGGTTAAAGTATCTTAGAGAGATCTGTGTCGGTGTACTTTCCATCCCTGAAGTAAATCAGAATATTTTCAAAATCCTCAACATCCACATATCCCGGGAAACTAACGGACTCAACGCCATTGTATTTGAATTTAATAACGTCCCCACTAGATGTTAAAAATGCATGTGTCGGATAACTGGTTAACCCAAGCTTTTTTGATAGTTCAGCTGCTGAATAGCTTTTGCCCTTATAATCATATGATTCACTACCTGCAGCATTAAGGCGAACATAAATAAATGATGATAACAAACTCTGAATGCCTGAATTGCTGTAAACTTCAGTGTCCATCTTCTGAGACCATTTATCGGAATCTGTATAGATCTGAACAACGACCTTCTTGCCCTGGGATTTAGCTGCTTTTAACCCCTCAGTGAAGTTATATGCCGTTTGGGAATATGCAGTTGATGCTGCAAACAAAAGCATTACTACAACAACAGTTTTTAATAATGTATGTTTCATTTTGTTATCCTTTCTCATCCTCACCTATTTAAACTATAAAGTATGGTTAAAGTTCTATGAATATTTAAAGATTTTACTTTATAAATTCAATACAATTATAATTTTATAGGAGAAACTTTGTAAAAAGATAAATATTACTATTTACTGGAGGTTACTTAAAATGCCCTGTGATAGAAAAATAAGAATAGTCAGCCCAAGAGCAATTCTGTAAATAATAAATATCATATTGGAGTGAGTTTTCAAAAACCGGATTAGAAAAGCTATAGCTGCGTAACCGACAATTCCGGCAACTACCGTACCAACAACAAGCATTACAAAATTCTCATTCAGAAGTTCTTTCCGTTCGGAATATAGTTCATAAAGGCCACTT
Organism: uncultured Ignavibacteriota bacterium; assembly: GCA_937959065.1. Lineage (GTDB taxonomy): Bacteria > Bacteroidota > Ignavibacteria > Tepidaquicellales > Tepidaquicellaceae > JAEYVS01. The sequence continues at coordinate 2,448 of CALGOI010000225.1, forward strand.
AGACCGATAGCAGGAATACTCAAAAGAAAAGAATAACGTGCTGAGGTATCCCTTTTAAGTCCTCTAAATAAGCCTGCCGTAATCGTGACACCGCTTCGTGAACTCCCCGGGATCAGAGCAAGAGCTTGTGCCAGTCCAATAATCAACCCGTCTTTTAAAGTAATCTCATTTAGGTCTTTATATCGTTTACTATATTTCTCCGCAATAAATAGAACAATTGCCAAAAGTATCAGGGATGAGCTTATAACATAGAGTCCTCGGGCGTCTCCTTCAATAAATCCCTTAAATAAAATACCGCAAACACCAATCGGAATAGTTCCGACCATTATAAGTATGAATATCCGGGATTCAGGGTTTCGAGCAAAGTCTCTTTTATTGAGAGATTTTAAAAAACCAGTAGTAATGTTAATTATATCATTGCGAAAATAAATTAGAGTTGCTATCAATGTACCCATCTGGATTACTGCACTAAATGCAGCGCCTTCATCTTCCCAGCCCAGTAAAGCAGGTATTACTCTCAGGTGAGCCGTACTGCTGATCGGGATAAATTCTGTCAGCCCCTGCACTGCACCAAAAACAATAGCTTTGAAAATTTCGTCCATCTACAGGTTGGTAAATATTAAAAGATAAAGATTTCCATACCAAGGCGAAACCCCACTCCAAAACTGCTGAGATTTACTGTACCGCCGTTATCATTTAATAGTAATGCACCGGTTGGGGCTTCGAGGTCGTCCATAAACGTTTTAAACATATATCCGCTGATGTAACCGCCGACATTACTGCTGATCTGCAAATTCAATAAAGCCTCCCCCATTAAGCCAACCCCTGTCGAGCTGTATTTATTCTCCGAACCGAATCTCTTTGCAGTGAAATCAGAGATAAGGTAACCCACTCCACCGCCCAGCTTTATAAAACTGTGATCATCCGGGATTATGTAATTAATTATTATATATGGCTGATGGTTTATGTATGAATAGTCATAATTAGGAAATTGTGAAAGGTTGTAAGACTTTGTGAGAAACGAATATTGACCTTTTACCGACACATTTCTTGCAAGTTGCAGTTCGATACCGGAAAAGAATTCCAGTCCTACATCAAATGTAGAAAACTGCTGATCAGGTGCCGCTGTCTCATAAAAATCTATATCACCCTCCATGAATTCTATTAATGAAGGATTATTACCGTAATTCGCTCCCATTCCCAGGGAAAACGAAATGAAACTGTTGTCTTTGTTTAAAACTTTAAAAGATACCGGTTTTTTATTTTGTGAGTATGCGCCGGTTGAGAATAATATAATAGCCAGAATTAGAAAAATTTTTGCCCGCACTAAGCTAAGATTTAATTTCACAAAAATCGGTTTTATGTATCTATGTTTGCGTATTTAGCGTTCTCTTCAATGAATTTACGTCTTGGTTCTACTTCTTCTCCCATTAATACCTTAAATGTGTTATGAGCTTCACTAGCGTTCTCAATTGTAACCTGCACTATTGTTCTCGTTTCAGGGTTCATAGTTGTGCTCCATAGCTGTTCCGGATTCATCTCACCAAGACCTTTGAACCTGGAAATCGTCACTTTCTTGCCGCCGCTGGTTTTTATTTCTTCTTCACCATCTTCAAGCCCGTCGGCAATTTCTTCCTGAATGTCTTTCTTGCTTACTTTCATTGACTTCAAGATCTCATCCCGCTCTTCATCATCAAATGCATAAAGCTCCTTGCTTCCTTGTTTAATTTTATAAAGCGGCGGTTGTGCAATATATAATTTACCTAGCTCAATCAGCTCCTTCATATGCCTGTAAAAGAATGTTAAAAGCAGAGTTCTAATATGAGAGCCGTCCACATCAGCATCACACATTAGAATAATTTTTCCGTATCTGACCTTTTTCTCATCGAATTCATCGGAATTACCAAGTCCAGCTCCAATAGCTGTTATGATAGATTTAATCTCCTCATTAGCGAGTATCTTATTTATCCGCGCTTTTTCTACGTTAAGAATTTTACCTCGTAGCGGCAGGATTGCCTGGAAACGCCTGTCCCTTCCTTGTTTAGCAGTTCCGCCCGCGGAATCACCCTCGACCAGGTATATTTCACATTGATCGGGATCTGTTATCGAGCAATCAGCCAGTTTTCCCGGGAGACCGCCAATATCGAGAGCGTTCTTTCTTCTTGCAAGCTCCCTTGCCTTTCTTGCAGCCATTCGAGCTTCAGCTGCTGACATACACTTCTCGATGATCTTCTTGGCTACTGATGGATTCTCTTCAAGATAATTTCCCAGCTGGTCACCGGTAATAGACTGAACAATACCTTTAACTTCGCTATTACCAAGTTTGGTCTTGGTTTGTCCTTCGAACTGTGGCTCCGGAACCTTTACACTAACTATCGCTGTAATACCTTCCCTGAAATCATCACCGGTTAACTGCAGATCCTTCTTGATAATATTATTCTTTGTTCCATAGTTATTTAATGTCCTTGTAAGAGCTGTCTTAAATCCCTCAAGGTGCGTTCCACCCTCGTGAGTATTGATGTTGTTTACAAAAGAATTAATATTATCATTATAAGAAAGGTTGTACTGAAATGCGATCTCTACCTGTATATTCTCCTTTTCCCCCTCCATATAAATCGGCTTACCGCTTAGAGTCTTTTCACCTTCATCGAGGTATTTTACGAAATCAACGATACCACCTTTAAAGTGGAACTTGCTTTCACTTCCGTCTCTTTCATCTTTTATGTTTATCGTAATTCCCTTATTCAGGTATGCTAGCTCACGTACACGAGCTTCAAGTGTAGAGAATTTGAAATTAATACTCTTAAATATCTCGTTATAAAACATAAAAGTTAATATTGTACAAACATTATGTTTGAAATTAACAACATCATATAACGGACCAGCACGAACACCATGA
>CALGOI010000226.1 GCA_937959065.1 uncultured Ignavibacteriota bacterium
CGCGCCGACGCTGCCGGGAATACCGGAAAGGCATTCTATGTACCCCAGTCCTTTGTCCACGCATTGCGCGACAAATCCGTCCCAGTTCTCTCCCGCCTTGCAGGTAACCAGCTCGTCATCGAATTCTATTCCTTTGTTATTTACCTGCAGTACAAGCCCCTTGAAGCCTTCGTCAGGGAAAATAACGTTGCTTCCCCCGCTCATTACGAAAACATCGAGCTTGTTGTCTTTTGCGTATTTTAGGGCTGATATGATTTCTTCTTCGCTCTCGCAGGAAATAAAATACCTTGCATTACCGCCAAGTTTAATGGTGGTCAATGTTGAAAGCGGAAGATTTTCTTTGATGGCTAATTTTTCTTCCGTCATAAAATGTGATGTGCCTGCCGGTTTTCGGGAGCCCGCAGGATATTGTTTACTTTAACCCGTAGGTCGATTTTAATTTATCTCTCTCAGATACCATGCTCTCCTTCAGCTTGTCGCTGTCAGTGATCTCCATCTTTGTGTCATCTGATACGTTCTCGATCGTCTCAACATTCTGTTTTATGATCTCCTGTACAATGTCGATCCTGCTCTTCATCATTTGATCTGCCAGTGAACGGAAATCAAGTACCTGCTGGTCCTGGTTCTCAGCGTCATATTTTACATCGAGCATCTGCTGTCTGAAGTCGTTCAGTGCGCGGAGGTTTTTCTTTATCGAAGTTGAATTTTCCAGCTTCGCAAGCTGGTACTCGCTCTCGAATTTATCGATTACCCTGATTATCTCCGATACGTACTTCTTGGCTGCTTCCGTATCTTTTATCTTTTGCTCGGTTTCTTTTTGTGCGTCCTCTATGAGTTTACGCTGGTCCTCGGCCAGCTGCTCCTCGAGCGTCTTTTGCTTTTCGAAGTTATCTATTTTTTCCAGCATGAATTTCACTTCGTTTGCGTATTCATCGTTCAGTGCGACTTCCTTAAGGTATGGTTTCGCTTCTTCAAGTTTATTCTCGTCAAACAGCTTCAGACCCGTAATGTAATTGATCTTTGACTGCGCGAAGTTATAATCTTTATCAGCGGGAGGTACTTTCTGGAATTCCACCAGCGCCGCCTCGTACTGCTTGTCTTTCAGATATATCATGCCCTGCTCGTAATCGGATGTATTAAAAAACAGCATGTACGTCATCACGCCGATCACTCCAACGAGCAAAGTTATGACTATGATGAAGCCCCACTTTACTCCGCCTTTGCTTTTCTTAGGCGGCTCAAAGTTGAGGTCTTCCTCTAAGTCTAAATTCAGATTTCTTAATTTATCGTCTGTCATTCTCTAAATTAGTTTTAAAAATTCATCCACTGTCAACCTGCTTGCCTGATAATCGCTCTTAGTGTGCCTTTCTTCAATTCTTTATGGTTGGGAATCGTTAATCTTCTGTATGGTGAATTTTCTTGTCTTAAAATTATATGGCTTCCAGTTTGATGGTGAACACTGTAGCCTATTTTCTCAAGTGTCTTTATTGTTTCTTTACCGGAAATTACGGGTAGCTTTCCCATTAGATATCAATAATTTCCTCAGTTATTGGAGGAGGAACAGGTTCGCCCTCTTTTTCCAGACTCTCAAGGTATCCTTTTATTGCATCTTTGATATTTTCCAGAGCCTCAGACCTTGTTTCACCCTGTGAAAGACATCCCGGTAAGGCAGGTACTTCTGCAACAAACCCGCCATCTTCGTCTTGTTCTACTAATATTCTGTATTTCATATCTTTTAACTTTTAACCTTTAACTTTAGACTTTTCCCTTAATCAAGCATGGGCATTTTAATGCCGAACTTTTTCTGATTTCCCAGCGCGTCTTCGTATCCCGCGTCGGCATGTCTTACTATTCCCATTCCCGGGTCATATGTCAGACACCTTTCTAACCGTGATTCCGCCTCATCTGTTCCGTCAGCTACGATAACCATTCCCGAGTGGATGGAGTTTCCTATGCCTACGCCGCCGCCGTGGTGAAGCGATACCCAGCTTGCTCCGCCTACGCAGTGCAGACCGAAGTTTAAT
>CALGOI010000227.1 GCA_937959065.1 uncultured Ignavibacteriota bacterium
CAGTGATAAATCGCTGCATGAGCGGTATTCAGCATCAGATCATCCTCATCCCGGGTTCTGGCCTTCTTGTCAAGTAGATTCCAGGACAGGTTATACAGTTCTGATGCGAGCTCTTTATTATAACTGTCATGCTCATCATATGTATGGGTATATATCTCCATCGGGGGAATAATATACCAAAATTATGCCAAAAATGTACCTGAATTGCCGGGTAATTAAATAAATTTAGCAAAGTAACTTAATGTTTTGTTTTTAACATGTTTATTATTGTTGAATAGTTTATATCCATTCCTTACGGATTGTATTTTAAGGCACTTAATAGTATTTTTGTTAATAAAAGTACTCTATGATAAAAGACATTCGCTACTTTCTGTTTATTCCAATTTTATTTATAATCACATTATTCTTATCCGGTTGCGGTTATAATACACTAGTTACAATGGAAGAACAGGTAAACAGCGCCTGGTCACAGGTCGAGAACCAATACCAGAGAAGGGCTGACCTTATTCCAAATCTTGTAAATACGGTAAAAGGTTACGCGGATTTTGAGAAAGAGGTGCTTACCGAGGTAACAGATGCGAGAAGCAGGGTAGGACAAATACAACTGACAGCTGAAGACCTGAACGACCCTCAAAAGATGCAGCAATTCCAGAACGCACAGGATGAATTGTCGGGTGCCTTGTCCAGGCTCCTCGTTGTAGTTGAAAATTATCCGAATCTGAAAGCAAATGAAAACTTTCTCGCGCTGCAGACACAGCTGGAAGGAACTGAGAATAGAATAGCAGTAGAGAGGCGAAGATACAACGAAGCGGTTCAGGCATATAACGCGGAGATAAGATCATTCCCGACTTTAATAACGGCAAAGCTGTTTGGTTTTGGCGAGAAACAGTATTTCAAATCGAAAGAGGGAAGCGACGAAGCTCCCGAAGTGGATTTCAGCAAATAACAGAGAACTGATACAGACATGCAGGCAGTAATAATGGCAGGGGGTTTTGGAACGAGATTGAGACCCCTGACCAATAACATTCCGAAACCGATGGTTCCCATCGTCAACAAGCCAATTCTTGAACACATTACTACCCTGCTCAAAAATCACAACATCACCGATTACACAATAATGCTTTACTATATGCCGGATATCATCAAAGAATTCTTTGGTGACGGCAGCAAGTTCGGGGTAAACATACGCTATGTAATACCTGACCAGGATTATGGTACAGCCGGCGCGGTAAAGCTTGCCGAAGAGCACATCAAAGATAAGTTCGTGGTAATAAGCGGAGACGTGTTGACGGATTTCGACCTCACTTCGATAGCAGACTTTCACAATGAGAAGAATACTATTGCCACTATGGCATTATACAGTTCAAAAGACCCGCTGCAATTCGGAATAGTATTAACAAAGGAAGACGGCCGGATAGCACGGTTTCTGGAAAAGCCGACATCATCGGAAGTATTTTCCGACACTATCAATACAGGCATCTATTTTTTTAATAAGGAGATCTTCGACTACATACCTGAGAGAGAAAATTACGATTTTTCAAAAGACTTATTTCCAAAGCTGCTAAACAGCGGGATTCCTATTTACGGTTGTAAAACCGAGGGGTACTGGCGCGATGTAGGAAACCTCGAAGAGTACATCGCATCGAATATGGACGTGCTGAATAAGGAGCTTAACTACATACAGGAAACTGATGAGAACGGCAACTGTATCAGCAAGACCGCTAATGTAAGTCCGGATGCGATCATCAAGCACAGTATTATAGGAGACAATGTTACTGTAGGAGCTAACTCCGAGATACAAAATTCCGTTATCTGGGAGGGAGTTAATATAGGTAATAACTGCCGCCTGATTTATGACGTTATTGGAAAAGGCTGTTTTATAGGTACGGGAACACGAATAAACGATTACGTATTCATGGGTGACGATTGCAAGGTCGGTAATAACGCGTTCATCAGTTCGAGTGTAAAGATATGGGACAGGAAAGAAATCGAGGATGGACAAAAAGTAGAACGAAGTCTTATATACGAAGATAAATTTTTCACTGAATTATTTACTGATTCCAGGATAACCGGGTTATCTAACGTACAGGTAAGCCCTGAATTCGCCGCGAAGCTCGGTACGGTTTACGGGGCATTTCTTGGTGAAGGCAAAAGAGTGCTGCTGGCAAGGGATATCGATTACGTATCGAATATGATAAAGAGGTCGCTTTCCAGCGGAATAATGTCGGCAGGCTGTAACGTAATAGACACGCAGGTTATACCAATCCCAATACTCAGACAGATACTTAAAAACGGCGAAGGTGACGGCGGAGTTTTCGTAAGGAAATCACCTTTCGACAGGAGCACAACGGACATAATATTCTTCGATAGTGACGGCAAGGACCTCTCCAGCAATAAAACAAAAGCGATTGAAAGGTTGTTTTTCAGTGAAGAGTATAAGAGAGCGCCTTATTATGATGTAGGATATTTTAAATTCCAGGAGAGGACTAACGAAAAATACCAGAAGCATTTTCTCGAATCCCTCGACGTCGAGGCAATAAAAAAAGCAAAGTTTAAATTAGTTATCGATTATTCATTCGGGATAGCATCTACTATTTTCCCGAGCATACTCGGTGAGTTTGACTGTGAAATCGTATCACTTAATGCTCACCTGGACCGTGATAAGATAACACGTTCACCGGACGAGTTCAAAGAGTCATTCACACACTTTTCGTTCGTTGTAAAATCACTCGGTTATGACCTCGGTTTCACAATTGACGCCGGAGGTGAAAAAGTATGGCTGTCCACAAGTGAAGGTAAGATACTCAATGGTGACAGATTCCTGGTGCTGGTACTAAAGATGTTCCTGATGGTGACACCGGGCGTTAAAAAAATCGCCGTACCGGTGCAGGCAACCAGGGAAGTTGACCTGATAGCCGAAGAATATAGCGTAGAAGTTGTGAGAGTGAAAGATACACACTACGCGATGATGATGGCCTGCCAGGACCCTGAAATAAGTTTTGTAGGAGGAACAAGGGGCGGATTCTTATTCCCTGAATTCCTATATGCGACCGACGGAATGTTCTCCGTAGCAAAGATTCTTGAATTGATTGCAAAAAGTGATATTTCAATAGATGAGTTAGATAAAAAACTACCAAAACTTCACATGGTAAAAGAAAATCTTGAGTGCCCTAAGGATAAGAAAGGATCTGTAATGAGGCAGTTTATGGAGGATAACGTTAAATACAAACAGGAATTAATTGACGGTGTGAAAATATTTATTAATAATAATGACACAATATTATTCACACCGGATAAATACCGAGGTCTTGTTCATCTCAACGTAGAAACCGAAAGTGAACAAAGAACAGAAGAATTACTTAAAGATTTTAAGGGAAAAATTTTATCTTATATAGAAAATTAATACCTCATTGAAGGAAGGAGTTAAATTTATTAAATGAAGATAAGTGAATTACTAACAACGGATCTGATTTCCGTTGGAATGGATCCGAAAGACAAGAATGAATCAATTAACGATATGATTGATCTGGCCAACAAATCAGGTAAGATATTGAATATCGATAAAGTACGGGAATCTGTTTTCGAGCGGGAGAAGCTGGTATCAACAGGCGTCGGAAAGGGATTTGCGATACCACATGGAAAAACGGACGAGATATCGGACGTAACTGCATCTTTTGCAATCTTAAAGACCCCCATAGATTTTGATTCAATCGATTCAGAACCGGTAAAATTTATTTTTTTACTGGTCGGCAAAGACAGTCTGCTGAATACACATATTAAACTTTTAAGCAGAATATCACGAATGATGAATAATGATAAATTCCGTGACAAGCTGGAAGACGCAAAATCCCCGGCAGATGTACTGGAACTGTTCAGGAAAGAAGATGAAAATTATACGGACATATAGTTAGGGGAGCTGTAGAAGCTCTTAGAAACGGTGAGCAAATGCTCACCTTATTTTTTTAATTAAATGTATTAAATTGAGTTTAAAAGTCAAATATTCTATTTCATTTAATAATCCATCGACTCACTACTGTGAAATAACCATAACTGCGCCTTCACACGGAAAAAACATACTCGAATTCGGTTTACCAGTTTGGACACCGGGATCATATAAGCTCAGAGAATATTCACGTCACGTAGATAAAGTAAGAGCGGAGGATAGTACCGGTAAAGGACTAAACTGTGAAAAGGTAAGCAAAAATTCCTGGAAAGTCGCGACAACCGAAGCTGAGGAAATTGTGCTTTCATACCGGGTTTACTGCAATGAATTGACAGTAAGAGCAAGCGAGATAACTTCGGACCATGCATTTTTAAATGGTACAAATATTTTTATGTTCGTAAGGGGAATGCTTGACGCAGAGTGTGAACTTAAAATAAGTCCATACAAAGACTGGAAAAAAATATCAACCGGGCTGACAAAGGTCAGCGATAATTTATATACTGCGCCTGATTATGACACATTTGTCGACTGTCCTATTGAGATTGGAAACCAGGAAATACTTGAATTCGAAGCCGCCGGCAAGAAGCATTACATTAGTATCTATGGCAAAGGAAACTACGATACGGATAAGTTCGTAACGGATTTTAAGAAGATAGTTGAGACCGAGAGTAAAATGTTCGGAGGACTTCCCTATGATCATTTTACGTTTCTGCTGATATTTGGAAACGGAGGCGGAGGCCTTGAGCATCTTAACTCCTTCGCAGCAATGTACCCGGCGTGGGTTTTCGATGATGAAAAAAAGTACAAGAAATTTCTCGGACTTATTGCCCACGAGCTCTTCCATGTATGGAATGTAAAACGTGTCAGGCCAATAGAGCTGGGGCCATTCGATTATGACAGGGAAGTTTACACTAAGATGCATTGGGTAACCGAAGGCTGGACAAGCTTTTTTGATAATCTTATCCTCAGGCGGGCGGAACTGGTCGATGATAAGGAATATTTCGAGTTTGTAGCAGAAGAGATGAACGAAGTAATGAGCACTCAGGGCAGATTCCATCAGTCCCTTGAAGAGTCTAGTTACGATAACTGGATAAAATTCTATGAAAGACACGCCAATACCAGAAACGACCAGATATCATATTACAAGAAAGGTGCATTAATCGCGATGATGCTGGATATAGAAATAATAACCGGGTCAAAAAACGATAAGTCTCTTGATGAAGTACTCAAAGCTTTATTTGATGATTACAAAAACAACCCTTCTCGGGGATACACACCGGAAAGAGTAAAGCTGCTCTGCGAGCAAATGGCAAATAAGAACCTGGATGAATTCTGGACGCGTTTCATTGAAGGCACAGATGACCTCCCATTGAGAGATTATCTTTCAAAAGCCGGAGTAGAGATGAATGATGCGAATAAACCTAATGAGGTAAAGCTCGGGATAGTTCAAAAGAAACAGAATGACAATGTTGAAATAGCCGAAGTTTATGACGGTGGATCCGCTTACGCAGGTGGACTTGAAACAAATGATGAGATAATTGCTGTGAACGGTACAAGAGTAAATACAAAGAATCTCTCCGGCGTCCTTTCAACACATAAGCTGGGTGATGAGGTTGAGGTAACCTACTCGAGGAACGGGGTAGTCAGAACACTTAAAATGAAGATCTTACCACCTCTGCCTAAGTATGAATTAAAGTTTACAGACGAACCTACCGCAGAACAGAAGGCAGTCTGGGAAAAATGGCTTAAAGGGTAAACCAACTATATGAAAGAAAAAAAATACGTTTATTTTTTCGGCAATGGTAAAGCCGAAGGAAAAGCCGGAATGAAAAGCCTTCTTGGCGGAAAAGGAGCTAATCTTGCCGAGATGACCAACCTTAAGCTCCCTGTACCTCCCGGTTTTACGATCACAACAGACGTTTGCACATACTACTATGCTAACAAGAAAAAATACCCAAAAGAACTGAAAAAACAGGTTAACGACGCACTGAAGAAAGTTGAAAAGCTGATGAACTGTAAATTCGGTGATACCAAGAATCCTCTGCTTGTAAGCGTACGCTCAGGTGCAAGGGCATCCATGCCCGGCATGATGGATACTGTTCTAAATCTTGGATTGAATGACACTACCGTTAAGGCGCTTGTTGAAAGATCGGGCAACGAATGGTTTGCATATGATTGTTACAGGAGATTTGTCCAGATGTACGGTGATGTGGTACTGGACCTTAAGCCGAGCGATAAGAACCAGGTAGATCCTTTCGAGGAAATAATCGAAGACAAGAAGCGACAGAAAGGTATTAAAGTAGATACTGAATTCGAAGTGGATGACCTGAAAGACCTGGTAAAGCTCTTTAAAAAGGCTATTAAAAAAGAAACAGGTAACGACTTTCCTGCCGACCCTATGGAACAGCTATGGGGGGCGATCGGTGCAGTATTTCGTTCATGGATGAATGACAGGGCTATTGTTTACCGCAAGCTTAATAACATTCCCAAAGAGTGGGGAACAGCCGTAAACATACAGTCGATGGTGTTTGGGAATATGGGCGAAAGCTCAGGCACGGGAGTAGCATTTACACGTGACCCGGCTACGGGTGAGAATAAATTCTACGGCGAGTTTCTCATGAATGCGCAGGGCGAGGACGTTGTAGCAGGTACAAGAACACCGCTTCCGATATCAAAGCTCGAGAAGGATTCTCCCAAAATATACAAGGAACTGGACAGGATACGAAAGACTCTGGAGAAACACTACAGGGATATGATGGATGTGGAATTTACAATCCAGGATGGAATACTCTATATGTTACAGTGCCGGGTCGGTAAAAGAACAGGTATAGCCGCATTACGTATGTCAGTAGAAATGACCGAAGAGAAACTTATCAATAAGAAGGAAGCCATTTTAAGAGTTGAGCCTAACCAGTTAAATCATCTCTTAAGGCCGATCTTTGATATTAAGCAAAAGTATGCAGCAATACATGACGGAAGATTACTTGCAAAGGGATTAAATGCCGGACCGGGTGCTGCAACAGGTAAAGTTTACTTTAATTCATTCGATGCCGTAAACGCAAGCGCAAGAGGCGAAAAGGTAATTCTTGTCAGGATAGAAACTTCACCCGAAGATATAAGGGGCATGAACGTGTCCGAGGGAATACTAACCTCAAAAGGCGGAATGACCTCGCACGCGGCTCTTGTTGCACGACAGATGGGAAGGGTTTGTGTGGCAGGCTGCTCTTCGCTTGATATTGACTATCTCTTAAAAACAATTAAGGCCGAAGGAAAGAGCACTGTAATCCGTGAGGGTGATTTTATATCAATAGACGGGTCGACGGGTGAAGTTATTGCAGGTAAGCTCGAAACTAAACCGTCTGAAGTATTAGCGGTTTTAATTGACAAGACTTTAAAACCAGCCAAATCAAAGTTGTTCCAGATGTATGATAAATTCATGAAATGGGTGGATGAATTCAGAAAACTCGGAGTCAGGACAAATGCAGACCAGCCTGATCAATCACAAAACGCAGTCTCTTTCGGCGCTGAGGGAATCGGGTTATGCCGGACAGAACACATGTTTTTTGGCGGCGACAGGATCAATGCAGTAAGGGAGATGATAATCGATTAAGATGAAAACGGTAGAAGACGTGCGCTCGAAAAGATATTACCATTCCAGAGAAAAGATTTCATCGGAATTTTTAAGGTTATGAAAGATAAGCCTGTAACGATACGAACACTCGACCCGCCTTTGCATGAATTCTTGCCACACACGGATCTTGAAATACAAAACCTGGCTGAACTGATAGGTACATCTATCGATGAAATAAAATATAAGCTTAATGCTTTACGTGAATTTAACCCGATGCTCGGACACAGGGGATGCCGCCTGGCAAATACTTACCCCGAGATCACTGAAATGCAGGCCAGAGCTATATTCGAAGCAGCCGCTAAAGTAAAGAAAGACGGGATAAACGTAAAGCCCGAGATCATGATACCCTTGGTGGGGAATAAAAATGAATTCCTCAACCAAAAGAACATTGTAGATGCTATAGCGAAGAAAGTAATGGAAAAAGAGAAAGTGAAGATTGATTATAAAGTGGGAACGATGATTGAAATTCCACGTGCAGCGATGACAGCGGATCAGATTGCGGAAGATGCTGATTTCTTTTCGTTTGGAACAAATGATCTCACACAATTAACTTACGGCATCTCCAGGGATGATGCGGGCATATTCCTTCCGTTTTATGTTGAGCAGGAAATATTCGATAACGATCCGTTCGAAAAAATAGACCGTGAAGGAGTAGGCGAAATAATGAAGATAGGCGTAGAAAAAGGCCGTTCGGTAAAACCTAAGCTCAAAATAGGTATATGCGGTGAACACGGTGGTGAGCCGTCTTCGGTTGAATTTTGCAATTCACTCGGTCTCGATTACGTCAGCTGTTCGCCTTTCAGAGTGCCAATAGCCAGGCTTGCTGCTGCCAGAGCCCGTTTAATGAAGAATTAATCCGGGTATTTAAAGCTTAGGTCTATATTAGTATTATCGCCAACCGTAATAGCGACGGGACATGTCCGTGCCGCGTGTTCGAGAACTTCCCTCTTATCCGCAGGAATGCCTTCGGGCATAGTGAACTCTATTACTACCCTTTCCACCCGCCTTGGCTTATCCTTCGACATATGCTTTTCAACTCTTACCTTAGTACCCATAATATACACATTATGACCCTGAGCACAGATACCCATCAAAGTAAGGTGACATACTCCCAGCGATGTAGCAAAGAGATCCGTTGGCGAGAAAGATTCTCCCTTGCCATGATTATCTATAGGCGCATCGGTTTCAAGGGTGACACCGCTTGGTCCGTGAACCGCTTTGCAATGCAGGTCACCCTCGTATGATATATTGATTTCTACCATTATCGAATTATTTTACAAGTAACATCTTCTTCACGTCTCTGTAAGTTCCCGACTGCAGCTCATAGAAATATACACCGCTCGTATATTGTGAAGCGTCAAAGTTAATATTGTAACTTCCTGTATTTAGAACTTCATTTACCAGTGTAGCCACTTCATTTCCAAGCACATCATACACTTTTAAGGTCACAAGGTCATTGGTTTTTATATCGAAGCTGATCGTTGTTGACGGGTTGAATGGATTTGGATAGTTCTGCTTAAGTCTGTAATCTTCAGCTGTTATACCGGTGTTTTGAATACCTGTAGGAATAGTCAACGGGATAAAGCTGACACTGTTACTTCCGGCGTTTGGAACTGCGAGTGTATCAGTGATCCTGTTTACATAAATGTCAGCCGGATTAGCATGGCCATTTGACACTACAAATGGTGTTAATGAAAAATTAATATCGTATCTGAATATTACACCTGAATTATAAGATGAACAATAAACGTGATCATTTCTGTCCAGAGAAATGCCATCAAGATTGATATAAGGTGTAGTAACCAGTGTTGTAACATCTGTCGAATCGGAGAGGTTTACTGCCATTATGGTTGCACCGCTGCCCCAGGCAACAACTAATAACCTGTTCCTCTTATAATCTACGTAAACACCGTTTGGAGTTCTGGGAACATTTGAGAAGAGCCATGATTGATTGTTTGAAATACGTATTTTATAAATTGCCCCACCGGATGTAAAATTTGATACATACAGATATCCGTTCGTATCAGCTTTGATTCCGTTGAGCGATGATCCCATAGTAAGATTCATAGAAGTCGGATTACCTGTTGCAAGGTCATATCCTTTTACAGAGGTTCCGTTTACCGAGTATAATACACCATTATGAACTGTAATTCCTCGCAAACCACTACCGGGAGTAACAAAATCGGTCACAACACCAGCCTGATTTCGCTGAACAACCTTTCCGCTTGATGTATTTGAAATAAAATACCTCTGACTGACAGAGTCATAAGTCACGCTTTCCGGACTGCTGTATTGAGCGTTGGATAAATTTGTAACAAAAACAGAAAAACAGAATAAGAGTAAAATAGAAATTTTTAACATGTGCGTAATTTAGAATAATTTAAAATTATTTATGAAACTTCCTGTTTAGCTTTTTTTAGATTTCTGACCCAGCCGGAATATTTAGTACGGCGGACCGGAGTGCCTTCGAATATCCTATTGAACTCATCTTCTGATAATACCAGCTGTTCATCATATGTCTTATTAATTACGTCAGGACGGGGATAGAAGTTATCATCCTCCGTAAATACTTTCTTGCCGTTATACGGACATACATCCTGGCATATATCACACACAACTATCATCCCCTTAATATACATCTCAACCCTTATATCTACCTTT
>CALGOI010000228.1 GCA_937959065.1 uncultured Ignavibacteriota bacterium
GTCGAGATTACGGAGTGCGAGCTTCAGAACGAGCTTATCTATTCCTGTGAGTCATCGAGAATGACGACGGATGAATTCATAAGAGTCAAGAATAATGCATGCCGGCAATACGAGGCCCTATACGAGGAAATACTAAGGGAGTTGACGGAACCAACTTACCCGTATGAATGGGACGAGAAATATAAGGAATACCAGAAACAGGAGAAAGTCGGTATATGAGGTTGTGCATCGTCCGGCCCCGTGAAGGAATCATACTCCATCCTCCTCTAAGCGCACGGGGCCGGGCATAAAAAAGCAAACAAGATTCGTTTTACATGAAACAAGCAAATACATCATACAGGAGGCATTAAATGAAATTGCGACAAGCATTAGAGATAGAATCGGGACCCCCTGACGGGAAATCCCGTGATTTTGATGTTGATGTAAGCGTTAAGGTAAGTTCAGCTAACGCTGAACAGAGACGGGTCGGTCGAAGACCCTCCTCTTCCGTGTGCGTCCAGCTCGCGGTGAGTCAGGAAACGGGAGAGCTCTCTATCTACCCCTCTGACACAGTAGTGGATGCCACTCCATTCATAACGAAAAAGGAGGCGGCGTGATGGCAAGAAACGAGATCGCTAACATTGAAGAAGCGCGAGAGAACCGCGTGGCCAGGCGTGAGGAGCGTCAAGGACTTCAGATAAACGCCAAGGAAGTTCGAGACCTTATATGCAGCGATGCCACGGACACGGAAATAGCCTATTTCATTAAGTTTTGCGAGAACAGAGGGCTGAACCCGTTCGAGAAAGATGCATATCTGATTAAATTCAAAGAGCAACCCGCTTTCATCGCTATTTCCGAGGAGTATTACCTCAAGATAGCCAACCGGAACGACAAGTTTGACGGCTTCAGGCAGGGGATATTCGTAAAAACGACTGAGGGCAAGTTCGTAGAGCGCGAGGGCGAGATGATCATTGAGGAAGAGACGCTGCTCGGAGGCTGGGCTGAAGTGCATCGTAAAGACTTGAGCATACCGGTTATCAAGAAATTCCCCCTCTCATCTTGGGATAAAAAACAGAATCAGTGGACCAAGATGCCTGAGCATATGATAGCAAAGACAGCCCTAAAACATGCTCTACGAGCTGCTTTTCCGGAGGACTCGGCCAGCTACATAGACGAGGGATACGAGATATCCGAAGACGACGTTACTGTGGACCAAGAGACTGGGGAAGTTATTGAAGAGCCGAGAGAGCAGCTGCCGGACCCGGAGGAAGTGTACAAAAGGGACATGCTCGGTAGGCGCAGATGGCTTTTCGGCTACATGACAAAGCACAAGAAAATAAAAGATCCCGAGAAGATCAAACAGTACATAAGCGACGTTCTTCAGATGGATCTTGAGCATGTAAGGGACTTCATTGAGAACGACGAGCTTTATATGACTTTCCGTGATTATGAGCGAGAGAATTACGACGGAGAAAGCTGTGACTTGTTCACTGAATCGGATTAACGACCAAAGTTGTCAGCCAAGCAACACGGGGGCCCGGAATAACCGCTGCGGGTAAATAAACCGGGCTCCCGAATTTACCGAGGCTCTATGCCTAAAGGATTTGAGATTGTACTGAGAATGCCGACATCGGACTACGTCCTTATAGTCGGCAGAGACAAACACCAATATGCGCTGGGCGTGGAAATTGGTCAGAAGAAGAAAAGGGTCAAGTGGAAGTGCTATATCACTGACAGCAAGCTCCCTGAGGGGATTACGGCCCTGGACGTGGTGAAGGAGCTTATAGTGCAGGACGATCCGTTTAAAGAGGACGCGGAATCGATACGGAAAGGTTTTGAGGTACAGGCCGAATTAAGGAGGCAGTCGAATTAGATGCAGCTGATAGTCCAGATAGTACTTGAAGAGCTTAAGGACCTCGGAGCGCACATATACAAAGTCGCAAAGACCGGCTCAGTTTATATAAAGTTCGCGGACGAGAGACTAAGAAGCCTCAGAATAGGCGATCACGACGGCAGAGAGAACTACAAATACAAATGGAACCTCCGGGCGGACATTGAAAAAGCCTATGAGGAGATGGACAACGGGGTCAGGCGGTTTTATTACAGCTACGGCGAGGTTACGGAGTTCATTGAAAGGATCAGGCAATACTGGAGAACCATATTAAAGAATCAGGAATTGATGGCTTTTCCGGAGGAGTGTGAGTAGTGGCGAAAGATATCCGGCTCAAAAAAGGATTCATAGATCACCCTAAAACAGTTCGGCTGGAAAGAGAGTGTGGGTTCGAAGGTGTAAAAAGTTTGCTCAGACTCTGGGACTTCGCAGCTGAAAATAAGCCAAAAGGAGTACTCACAAACATGGACGCGGACGACATAGAAATTGCCGCTAAATGGACGGGTGAGCCGGGAAAGTTTGTTAAAACCCTGTTACAAAAAAAATCAAATTTTTTGATGCTAAAGGATGGAGTCTATGAAATTCATGACTGGAAAGAACATCAGGGATACATATACCGCTCGGAGGAAAGGAGTAAAAAAGCTAAAGATGCTGCTAAGGAAAGATGGACGTCAAAATCAAGGTCGAGCAAAACTTCTCGCTCGGCGAGACTAAGAGAAGCTAAAAAAAAGGGTAACCACACAGAGGCTGAATGGGAAGAAATGCGTAAGTTTTTTGGCACGTGTGTAAAATGCGAGGGTGACAGTGAACTTGAGCGTGTAGACAGAGATCATATTATCCCGATATACCAAGGTGGCAGTCATGGAATTGATAACATCCAGCCTCTTTGTGCTAAATGTAATGCAGCTAAAGGCCCCGAATTATTAGATTATCGTATAACGTATTGCCAAAAGCACAATATTGTCATGCCCAGCAAATGGATGTCTGCTACGAGCAGGCATTTTGCAGGCGACCCAGTAGACATCTTGCATAACAAAACGTCTGCCCCTTCTCCTTATCCTTTTCCTTCTCCTAATCCAAAACAAATACATACTAGCAATGGGGAAAGAATTCCCGAGATAGCAACGGGTAAGCGGAAAATACCCCTCGTCGAAATTATTGATGATTTGAATGAAGTTACAGGCAAAGATTTCAAATACATGAACGACCACACCCAGAGAGCGGTAGTGGCGTTGTTTGACCAGGATTACTCCTTCGAGGATTTCAAAACAGTTCATCGTAACGCGGCAAGATTGTGGTTAGGCACAAAATACGAAGGCGGACTACATCCAAAAAGCCTCTATGAGCCAGGCACGTTTGAGAAATTCAGGAATGCGCCAGACCCCGAAGCTCAAGAGAATGGGATTACGTATACGGACGTAGAAGCATACAAGAGGGCGCTAGCCCGTGGTGAGCCGGGGGCAAAGCTGGACCCCGCTGTGGAAAAGCGCTTTAAGGAGGCGGGGTATGTGTGAGATCCTATTCCGGGATTATCTCCCAAACAGGGGTAAGTGGTTAAGAAAGTACAAAGTCCTTTCGTTTGAGTTTGAGGACAGTAATCACTGGTATTTCATGCTCAGGCCGATCTGGGAGAGAATAGGCGAGAGTCAAAAAGTAGACCTGAATGATCCAGACAGATTGTTCGCTTTTCCCAAGAAGAAACAAATAGGGAAAGACAGGGACGGCGACCCGGTATATGAACAACTTGCCCCCCCAAAGTTTTACGAGAGTCTCAAGAGTGCAGCCGAATATAACAAGTCCGTACGGGATTCAGGCGCCCCTGATCACACGGACGAGGACAGACCGGAATGGTAGAAATCTTAAATATCGATACAAGGCTTGTTTCAGCCTATCTGTATGAGGGTGGGGATTTTCTTCGGAATATTCCCCGCCTTCATATTCCGCAATTCATACGAGTTGACTCATCTGACAGCCGGGGCGGGATCCTTCCGATAGCGCAAAATTCCCGCTCCGGCGCTTTAATAAAAAACCAAATCACGGGGGTAAAGGCATGATGAAATTTCTAGAGGGAAAAAAGACTTACATCTTCATAGTTCTTCTTCTGGCCCTGTTCGTACTGGACTCGCAGGGGTGGATCCCGCCGGGCATGGAGAAGATGAAGGAGGAGCTGTACGCCTTCCTGGCTGCCGGCGCGGGGATCTCGCTCAGGCTGGGCATGAAAAAGGATAACCAGAGGCTGAAAGGCGAAGTCGAAGAGGCGATAAAAAAACACAACGGGGGGTCTCAAATGAAGAGCCTGTTATTGCTATTCGTCCCGATACTGGGACTGACGATGTTTGTAACGAGCTGCGCCAAGGACGTGGGCGAGGACAACGTGCCCAAGATTGCAGCCACGATCGAGCTGACGCTCGAGACGGTGACGGAGGAAGGACTGAAGATCCTCGAGGACAAGGATCCCGGGCAGGTAACGCCGGCGATCGCGGACCTCGAGACGGTTAACGCCAAGATCAAGCTCTACCTGGACGGGGTGCTTACGGTCGGTGACGTGGCCGAATCGCTCGGCGGCTTGTTCGAGAGGATGAACGAGAGGTTC
>CALGOI010000229.1 GCA_937959065.1 uncultured Ignavibacteriota bacterium
CGCAAACTCTTAATAACCTTACAACATGGGAAATAAAGAAAACTTCAACAAACAGATTGCAGAGGGGTATTCATTTAAAGGGGATAGTTTCCTTATTGGGACAGCTATGCTCGATAAAGTGGCAGTTCCAGGGCTGAATATCTCTGTTCCACTTAAGACAATGAACCGTCACGGCCTTATAGCAGGGGCGACCGGTACCGGTAAAACTAAAACCCTGCAGAACATTGTAGAGCGATTATCAGAGAATGGAGTTAGTGTTCTGCTTATGGATGTGAAAGGTGATTTAAGCGGACTTGCGGTACCGGGAACGGAAAACGAAAAGATCAAAGAACGGCATGAGCTTATTGGTTCTCCATGGAAAGCTAGCTCATATCCGATAGAATTTTTAACTCTATCCGAACAGAATGGAGTACGGCTGAGAGCGACCGTATCCGAATTCGGCCCGGTTCTTCTATCAAAGATATTAAACCTCAATGATAATCAAGTAGGTGTAGTATCGTTGGTTTTCAAGTACTGCGATGATAACGGTCTGCTGCTTCTTGATGTTAAAGATTTCAAGAAAGCACTTCATTACCTTACAAATGACGAGAAAAATGATATAAAGGAACATTACGGGGCTATTAGTACATCAACTGCAAGTGTTATACTCAGGAAACTTATCGAACTGGAGGAACAGGGCTCTGAGCATTTCTTTGGTGAAGTATCTTTCGATACCAATGACCTTATCCGTATCGATGAAAACGGAAAAGGATATGTAAATATAATCCGGCTCAATGATATACAGGACCGTCCAAAAATGTTCTCAACGTTCATGCTGAGTTTACTTGGTGAGATATATGAAAAATTTCCTGAAAAAGGTGATGTGGACAGACCTGAACTGGTTATTTTTATCGATGAAGCTCATTTGATCTTCGATGAAGCTTCAAAAGCACTTCAGGAACAAATCGAAAATATTATTAAACTTATCCGCTCAAAAGGTGTTGGCGTATTCTTTTGCACTCAGCTCCCGACTGATGTGCCATCATCTGTGTTATCTCAGCTGGGATTAAAGATTCAGCATGCATTGAGAGCCTTTACAGCTAATGACAGGAAAGCCATTAAAACTGCCGCGGAGAATTACCCGGAATCGGAATTTTATGAAGTTGATAAGCTCATCACGGAAATGGGTATTGGAGAAGCCTTTGTTACAGCATTAAATGAAAAAGGTATACCGACTCCGCTTGTTCATGTGCTTTTAACTGCCCCATCCTCAAGGATGGACGTTCTTACTGATGCGGAAAGGGATGCAGTGATAGCAAAGTCATTGTTAATTGCTAAATATAACGAAATAATCGACCGTGAAAGCGCATATGAACTGCTAACGAAGAAAGTCGAACAAAAAGCAGTCGAAGAGCAAAAAGCAGCCGAACAGAAACAAACCCAGACAAAAAAAAGAGAAGAAACAGCGGTGGATAAAGTTTCAAAAAACCCGCTGGTAAAAACAGCCGTGCGTGAGGTAACACGAGGTTTTTTGGGAATAATTAAAAAGGCGTTCAGGTAACTATCTTACCCTGCTCTCGAGATACATTTCTTTTAAAAGGGGAGTTATCCTGTACCTGTCATCACCGAAGTTATTGTGCATTGACTCAAGTATGTGGTACACAAGGTCGAGTCCGATTCTCTCGCTCCATTCGATTGGTCCGTAGGGGTAGTTTGTACCCAGTTTCATTGCTGTATCGATGTCCTCACGATTTGATGTTCCTTCCTGTAATACCTGGTATGCTTCATTAATTATTAGAGTTACAACGCGTAAGTTTACCATACCGGGCCTGTCCTCAACGTGGTGAACTTCCTTCCCGAGCTCCTGTAGAATATTAGTAATATTGTTAAACCTGTCCTGTGATGAGAATCTTGTATTAGATATCTCGATGCCCTCTGCTTCAGAAAATGACGGATAAAGACCAATACCGAATAATCTCGTTGGATCTGTTACAACTCTTAGTTGGTCGTGAAGTGTAATGCATAATGACGATGAAACGATAGGGGAATCCGAATTCTTCGATAGTATCAAATTCAAATTATTAAATTTAATTTCCCTGTCATAATTCGTAATTTCAAAAATTAATTCGGTAGTGTTATCGAGTTCTTCGGTAACTTCATGCTTTCCGGAAAGAAACCCGGTTAACTCGTTTAAAAGAGCTTCGTTATCACCTATTATGAATATTTTTGACATTACTCAGGAAATTAATTTAAAAAGTTGAACGATAAAGAATTAAAAAAATACCTCGACGGTATTTATAAAAAGTACAGGAAAAAACATTCCTCAAAAGATCCGGTGTGGCACTTACATAACCTTAAAGATGCGCGTGATATCGAACTTCTTGGTTTTATCATTTCCTGTTACACATACGGACAGGTCGATTTGATAAACGCACATATCGATCGTTTATTGAAGAACACAGGCACTAATATATACGAATTTACCGTTAATTTCTCGAAATCTAAAGATAAAAAACGGTTGCAGAACTTATATTACCGTTTCAATACCGGGAACCACCTGATTTGGCTGTTTCAAATTCTTAAGAAAGCAATGATAAGCAACGGATCACTCAATAATTTATTTTTGAAATATTATAACCAATCGGATGATAATGTGATACCTGCTTTGACGGGATTTGTGAATGAGCTCAAATCTCCGCTGAAAGACCGCTCATCGTTCAAACACTTCATACCCGACCCGGGGAGTAACTCGTCCTACAAGCGGCTCAATCTCTATCTGAGATGGATGGTAAGAAAAGACGAAATAGACCTCGGGGTATGGAAGAGTATTGAAACATCTAAACTCATAATGCCGCTGGATGTGCACGTTCACAGAGTTGCAAGACATCTAAAGCTGGTGGAGAGAAAATCCGCCGACCTAAAGTTCGCTATAAAGCTGACAGACCGGCTGAAGCAATTCGATCCCGAGGACCCGGTTAAATACGATTTCGCTCTGTGTCACATCGGTGTGGATAAAGTCTCACTTCAATAACATCATCTTACTAGTTTCCGAATAGTTTTTGCCGGAGCTTCCGATTGCTGTGAACCTCGCGAAATAAACACCGCTCGGTAAGTTGCCTGCATTCCAGGTGTAATTGTAACTTCCGCTGACGAGTGACGAATTTACAATCTCCGTAATTTCTTTTCCCATACCGTCATAAATTATCAATATAACGTCTGACATCTCCGGAAGCCCGAAACTAATAGTGGTTGAAGGATTAAACGGGTTAGGGAAGTTTGGATGTAAGCTGTACTCATCCGGGATAATGTTGGTGATTTCATTTACACCTGTCGCAAGATCGAAAATCCTGTAAATTGCTTTATCCGTGCTTGCATACAAAGTATCACCTGTCCCGGGGTCTTTGGATAAGCCGATTATTTTACTTGACACAGGGAAGGCATATCCCTGTAGGTTAAAAGTATTTCCGCCATTAATAGAACGGTAAATGCCTCCGTTAGTGCCAATGTAAATTATACTGGAATTATCCGGGTTTATCTCGATCGCATTTACATTCTGAATAGATGAGACCTGTGTCCAGTTCAATCCCTGGTTAGTGGATTTAAACACTCCTGATGAGGAAACCCCGTACACTTTGTTCACGCCGTCGAATGCCATATCGTTAAAAGGAGGTACTGACAACTGTGCGAACCCGCTCCCTGCATTAGTGCTCAGGAACATATTACTGGTACCCGCCGCAAATAATATAGAATTATTTTGCGTACTGACTTTAACAAACCCTATTGGCTGAGTGATTCCTGATAATATATTAAAGGTTGCCCCTCGGTTTGTGCTTTTATAAACATACTGTACGAGACTCATATAAACTATATTATCATTATCCGGGTCGATGTCCATTCCTTTGATCTCCTGGTTAGGTGTGACATTTAGTATGGTTGCTCCGCCGTTTGTGCTGCGTACAGTGAAAAATTGTGTAGCGGTACAGTTTGTTGTATTCCCATTACCCTGGATGAGCATATGACCCATTAGGAAATTAGTATCCTGCCTTGATATTCCGACCAGATCCCACGGCTCAGGGTAGCAACCCATGTTTATCTCGTTGCACATAAATCGGTCGAACATCCCATTGAAAGGGCGGTAGTATTGGCCTGTATGCAGCATTCTATAAAAATGCATTCCCTCAGGTGTCGTGACCGCGCAAGGTGTTCCGGACAGCCCCCTAGGAATAAAATACATATTCTTACGGCTCTGACCGTCGATCTCTACCTTACCGAAGTAGACCATGTCAAATTCCGGGGTGTAAATCACCTGATAGTTCTGTGCGGATGATATAGAGGCTGTGCTCAGAGATAATATAATTACCGCAATAATCTTTATCATCTTATTCATAGTGGAGGATTTGATTGAAGGGAGCTACTAAATAATAACCATAAATTCACAAAATATAAACAAAAAAAAGCCAGAATCCGGGGATGGACTCTGGCTTGAATAAAAATTGAAGAAATAAATCAACTAACCACAAATTGAAGAGCATAATAAATAGCTGTAGGGGAAGGATTCGAACCTTCAAGGAGCGGTTAGCCTTTTCCTTTATTTTCCCACATGTAAAATCAAGAAAAAGATTTATGCCGTTCTCTCCGCCCTCGAGACCGGAGGGTGCGTCTGCCTAAATTCCACCACCCCACAGTATTTTTGTCATTCTGAACTTGTTTCAGAATCTCAATGAACTTGTACAATTATAATAAACTTGCTATTTGATTGCAATATCATTAATATATCTATGAAATTATTATGAATATTGTAATAAATATATTAACTATTTAGTAATCTTCTAATCAACTATGCCTGAGCAGTCTCAAAATTATGAAATCGATAATCTTGATAAGGATATTTTATCCATATTAATGGAGGATGTTACTATTCCTTATACCGAGATCGCTAAAAAGCTGCTCGTATCAGGAGGTACAATCCACGTTCGTATGAAGAAGCTAAAGGAGATGGGTGTAGTAAAAGGAGCTCAGCTGATAGTAGATCCGGCCAAACTACACTACGATATCACTGCGTTCATAGGAGTGTACCTGGAAAAAGGCTCTATGTATAATGAAGTTGCAGCTGAATTAAGAAAATTAACTGAGGTAGTAGAAGTACATTATACAACAGGTGCTTATGGACTTTTCGCTAAACTCGTTTGTACAAATACACTAAACCTGCGTGAAGTGCTGAATGATAAAATACAGCGCATTAAAGGTATTCAGCGCACTGAAACATTCATCTCATTAGAAGAATCTGTCAAACGCCAGATAAAGCTTTGACTAGTTACTTTTTTAAGCCCACCATATCCCTCTATGGAATCCCATAGTCCGGGTCTCATATAAATCTGCTTTAATAATTTTTTTTAGATATATTTAATCTCGCCCTAATTTTAATGAAAGATGGTACGATTTTGGAAATAACAGAATCATTGACTTACCGGTGGTTTAACGAAGTGTGGAATAATAACAGGATTGAAGCGATCGACGAGATGCTTGATGAAAACGTTATCACACACGGACTAAATATAGACGCGCAGGGGATTGATGCATTCAAGGCTTTCCATGCGGAATTCACCGGCGAGTTCAAAGACATACAAATTGATATTGAGCTTGTTTTAAGTGAAGGAGAGTTTGAGGTTGGAATTTGCTCAACTAAAGCTGTTCACAAAAAATCAGGGATGAAGGTAACTATTCCGGGTATTGTAATTGCTAAGATTGTCAACGGTAAAGTAGTAGAGGCATGGAATAATTTTGATTTCCTCTCACTGTATTTTCAGCTTGGCAAAAAACTCACATAAGCTTACTCTTTAAAGTACACCCCGGAGAGCAATTCATCTGCCTTTGGTATGAACCCTGCATAATCCTCCTGCAAAGCAACTATGGTTATACGGCAAGTATAGTTATTTCTACTGACTACGATTAGCTTGACCTTCATATTATAAACTTCATCTGTCTCGAATTTCTCCTGCTTATTTGCTGTGACGTAGTACGCGCCGGTTCCGCCGATGGTATCGATTCCGTATGTGAGAATCTCCATCTTACTGCCGAAAGCGTCTGACAGCGTATGCTCGACCAGGACTTTATCGTCTTTCATAACGGCGATGAAATCCTCCGGTGAGACCGGCTCGTCATCAGGCGATGACTGGAAATTCACCATGCCGTCATTCTGTGAAAAGCCCGTGATGTCGCCCTCTATGAAGACCTTCCACGCGTCAGTATATTCCAGGGAAAAGCCGCTGTTAGGATCGGTGAAAGTGTCCTGCGCGGAGGCGGTGGCTGTTGTCAGCAGGAGTAGGAAAAGTATGGTGATGATTTTCATGTGGTAATATACATTTATTATTTCTTACCACAAAGGCACTAAGAGCACGAAGGATCACAAAGAAAAGATTTAACCACGGTCTACGACCCTACGGTAGTCGAAGACCCGTAGGGAGACATCCCGTATCAAGTGCGGGACAGGCTCTGGCATGGAATAGAACACTCACTCTTCGCCTCCGGCAGGTATGTTCATATTATCCTCATCGGAACCTTTCCATGGACCGCTGGGGCGTGATATCTTAATAGCGCTTACAGTATCGGAGTATTTCTTTTGAGCGGCAATATCGGTTTTTTCGAAGCCGGGGATGGGGCTGCGTGTAGTGTCTATGTCGAATGGCGAAGGAGAACCGTAGCGGTCGAAAGCGCTTCCCGGTAATACCATCCCTGCTATTACACTAAACAGAAGTATTTTTAACTTACCCTTCATCTTTGCCTATGATAGAATTTAAATATAATATGGGTGGATGAAATAGTAAATAGGGAAGTAAAAGAGTCCCTCCAACTGTCACCCTCCGGACGCCTCGACCGGTCTACGACTCGCCTTTGGAGAGGGGGTCCAGACCACGATTCTTCCTTACCCCTCGTTCCCAAATTCGGATTGGGGAACGTTCCTATTTTTTTCCGCCTCCGGTCTACGACTCTACGAGTAGTAGACTCGTAGAGCATAGTTCTTTTGTCTCACCACCCCGCATCCGCTATCACTTGTGCGGAGCAGGCGCCAGAACCAAAAAGGTGCCGCGCAGACGAAAATCGTCTAAAATTATTTCATTCGTGCTACGGCAAAAAAACTCACCCGCCTATGGCGGTCTCAGACAGTTTTTGCCGACCGTTTTGCCTTCGGCAAGAACGACGCACTCACTCATAATTTCTTAACGACGATTTTCATATGGCGGTTTATTCTTTCACTGGATGTGGTATTTGTGTAATTCGTGAAATTCGTGATTGTCATTCCCGCGCAGGCGGGAACCTAGATCACGATTTACGGACGTGATTTGAATCCAATGCGGACATGGTAGTAAGTGCGAAAGGAGG
>CALGOI010000230.1 GCA_937959065.1 uncultured Ignavibacteriota bacterium
CTGCCTTTTAAGCAGATGTACGATAGTTCGATCCCATCCGGCCTCACAATAAGAGCCAATCTGTAGGATTGGCTTTTTATTTTTAATCTAAATTTAATGATGAAGAAAAATTACAGAGTCGGTAAAAGTAAAATATCAAGATTTGGTGTTTTTGCTACAAGAGATATTGACAAGCATGAGTTTATTGTCGAATACAAAGGGAAAAAACTCTTAAACTCAAAAGTAGATTATAATGAAAAAATGGGAAACCACAGCTATTTAATTGATCTCAATAAGAAATGGTGTCTCGATGGAAATATCAAAGATAATCCCGCTAAATATATTAATCACTCCTGCGTTTCAAACAGTTTTTATATGACTACCGGCCGAAGAGTACTTATCTTTTCACATAAGAAGATTAAAAAAGGTGAGGAAATTACCGTAAATTATGGAAAAGAATATTTTGACGGATTTTTAAAAGGAATTTGCGGATGTCCAAAATGCGGAAAAAAAATCTCAAAGAAGTAACCCTCCCGATTCTTATACTTGTAACCACATTTTAATGGATATATTTTTATATTCTGAATAGTATATTTTCGCATATGGATATTAAAGAAAAGTTAGAGAATTGGCCAAAACCTATAATGTTTGTTGTAGTAATTATTGGTCTTGCCATAGTATTTTCAATTGATATCTTTTCCGGACATGAACTATCATTTTCTATCCTATATCTGATCCCAATTTCAATTTGCTTATGGTATATTGGAAAATGGGAAGCAATTGTATTTTCAGTTATTAGTGCTACATTGTGGTTTATTGGTGAAAACAGAAATAGATACTCTTCGGAAACTATTCCATATTGGAATGCGTTTGTTAGATTTGGATTTTTTTGTATAGTTGTTATCTTACTGGATTATGTGAAAAAATTTAATGTGAAACTGGAAGAACTAATAAAACTCAGGACTAAAGAATTAACTATTGAAGTAGGAGAAAGGAAAAAAGCTGAAGAAGAAGTTAAAAAAATGAATAAACAACTAAGTCAATTGGCTATAAATATCCAAAAAGACAAAGAAAAAGAAAATATGAGAGTTGCCAGAGAGATTCATGATGAACTCGGACAGGTGCTAACAGCTTTAAAAATTGATACCTCATGGTTTAAGGCTAATTACGGTCAAGATAAAAAAGTTGTTGCAAAAGTGAACTCAATGAGCGAAATTATTAATGAAACTATTAATACGGTAAGAAGAATATCAACTAATCTCAGACCAAGATTACTTGATGAGTTAGGGCTGATGTCCGCAATTGAGATGCACGTACGTGAATTTCAAACAAAATCAGGGATAAGGTGCAATCTGGATTTGCCCACTGAAAAAAAAATTATTGATGAATATATTTCGCTCAATGTTTTTAGGATCTTCCAGGAAGCGATGACTAATATTGCCAGACACTCACAGGCAACTCACGTTAATATTAAACTCGATATCGTGGATAATGTTAAAATGGTTATGCATATAAGTGATAATGGTATTGGCATTAAAAGCATTCAGAGTAAAGACTCGCTCGGGATTGTTGGAATGATAGAAAGAGTTAAGGTATTAAATGGGGTAATCAATTTTGATAAGCCACAAGATAATAAAGGAACAATTATTAAAGTTGAATTGCCGCTTAATAAAGAACAACATTAATCAGAATGAAAGTATTAATTACAGATGACCACTGGGTAGTAGGAAAGGGACTAAAGGATATCTTACTTGAAAATCCTGAAGTTGAATTTATTGGTGAAGCGTCTAATGGTGCTGAGACCATTGAAAAATTGTTTGATCAGGAATGGGATATTCTTATACTTGATCTTTCATTACCGGATAAAAATGGTTTGGATGTCTTATTGGAAATTAAACAAAGAAAACCTGATCAAAAAGTTTTGATCCTTACAATGCATCAGGAAGATGAAATTGCAATTCGCGCTCTCAAAACAGGAGCCTCCGGGTTTCTCACTAAAGAAAGTGTTCCCGAAGAACTTTCCGTTGCAATCAAAAAAATAATGAGCGGGGGTAAATTTATCGCTACTTCCGTTACTGAAGCAATTGCTTTTGCATTGGAAAAAAAACAGGGCAAACAACCCCATGAATTTTTATCTGATAGGGAGTTCCAGGTCTTATGCTTTATTGCTTCCGGTAATTCTTTAAAAGACATTAGCAATCATCTTTGTCTTAGTGTTAAAACAATTAGTACTTACAGAACCAGAATACTGGAAAAATTAAAGCTCCAATCAAATGTTGATATTACCCATTATGCTATTAAACACAGATTGATTATACCTCCAAAATAATATGTAGGATTATTCCTACATAAAATCAGCATTTCTCCTATACCTTAGCAATATAATTTCTTATATATTTATCAACTTTACTTACATTTATGTAGTTTATTTGCTAATACGTTCTTATAGGGGGGTTGATTCACTATTCTGGGCAGGAGTACTTTTCAATTCTATTTATATTTGTTTCCATTCCTTACCATTTTCTTAATTTCCCAACCATTTTATTTATTATAGAGAATTCTTATTTAAGCTTTATGCTGGAATAAGCTATTTCGATATTAAACATATTTTATCAACTCAAAAAAAGGATTAAAAATGAAAAAAGCCTTTTTTTCGATTACGCTTGTTTTATCTGTACTTTTAATTGCAGTCACATTTGCGGAGACAAAACAATTAAATGTTATAAATAAATCAGGTGTAAATGTAACTAATATCACGATATGTCTTAAGGGGGATAATATCGGGGCACAATCTTTTTCTGAAAGGCTTCAGAATGGTGAAAAAGTTACAATTAATTTTGATGCAAACTCTGAAGATTGTCTTTTCATAGTAAATTTTACTGATGATAAAGGTAATAGATACACTATGAATAGTGTCGAGCTTTGCAATTCTAATGAGATTATCCTTTCATCTAATAAAGCGGATGAAGTTCCTCAAATTTTCCGTTCTTCTAAATGATTAATGGAAGATTTTTAAAATCAAAATTTTACAATTTTAATTTTACAATAATGAATAGAACTTTAACATCATTATTTGCATTCGCTTTGTTATTCATAGTTTTTCAAAGTAATGCAAATGCACAATTATCCGGACCTAAATCTATCCCCGGAACTTATGCAACTATAGCTGCTGCTATTGCTGATCTCAACGCACAAGGGGTTGGAACTGGCGGTGTCACTTTCAATATTTCACCCGGCTATACTGAAACGGTTCCTTCAGGTGGTCTTATAATTAATATTACTTCTAATCAGCCAACTTCAGGTAACCAGATTATTTTTCAGAGAAATGGCGCTGGTGCAAACCCGGTCATCCAATCCGACGTAAATGGTTCAGGTGTTATTTCAGGTACGTCTCTTGGAGGTAATGGTGATGCTTTATTATGGCTGGTGGGTACCGATTATATTACTATTAGTAATATTAATTTTACTGAACAATACACAGGAGCAACTCAGTCGCTAAAAATGGAATACTGTATTGTGATGGTTAGATCTTCTGCAACCGATGGATGTAAAAATGTTACTATAAGTGGTTCTACTTTCCAGCAACAGCAATCTAATATTTACTCTAGTTGTATTTCTTCCGGTAATAGAAATCTGGCCGGTACAACTACTAACCCCGCTGACAGGAATGGTATCCACGAAAATATTTCAGTACAGGGATGTTTTTTTAATAACAGTTTTAATGCAATGTATTTCCTTGGTTTCAATTCCGTTGCACCTTATGACCTCTTTGAAAATGGATTTGAGATCGGAACTGTAACCGGTAACATTTTGAGAAATATAGGCTCAGGTTACGGAGCTGGTGTCGTCAATTCCGGTACTCACTATGGTATTTATACACAGTATTGTGACAGTATTAGGATCCATAATAATAACGTTAACGTAAATACCGGGACTAACAACAGTACTAATTACGGTATTATTACAACTACTGCCTTATGCGCGAATGCTGAAATAGTGGGCAATACTGTCAGCGATACTTCATTTGGTACTGGACAGCACGGGGCTGTTGCAAGCGGTATTGGGTATAATGTAAATGGTCCGACAAACGTTGTTCTAATTGCAAATAATATTGTTAAACATTCGTATGCTCCTAATATGACTTCTTCTTCTACGCTCTATGTGTATAGCTTTAGTAATCCCTTTAGCTTGACAATGTCAGGTAATTTGGTCGACAGCTGCCATATTGGTGGTACTAATACATCTACAGGTGCTCAGTATGGGGTATATTCTTCAAGCAGCCAAACAACTGCCGGTGCGAGTTACACTATTACCAACAATACTGTTAGGAACTTAACCAGAAGCCAGACTGTGCCGGGTGGAGGAAACACCTGGTGTATCTATGTGCTTGGCGGTGGTGCAACAACAAATATTCATGGTAATACTGTAAATAATATTGCCAGCCCTACTACTACAGGTAGCACGGCTGGTATTTACTTCACACCGACTGTGACGGAAGTTAATATTTATAATAATACAATTAGTAATCTTACAAAAAATACTAATGGTACTTCGGGTGCAATGTATGGTATTTATCAGAATACCTCGTCTGCAACTTGTAGAAATTATAATAATAATGTTTTTAATTTAAATAATTACGGTACAACAGCTGTTACTTATGGTTATTATAATTTTGGATCGTTATCTATCGGAACTGAAGAAGTTTATAATAACACATATCGTGACATCACATCAAGAAGCGGCGGTGTGTGTATTGGTATGAACGTTGCTACGGGTCTTGGCTCCAGCACAATAACCAAAAATGTTTATGGCAATGATGTATATAATATTAGGAATGATAGTATTGGGCAAACCGGTGGAATTAGGGTGGACTATGTTACTTATGGCAATATTTACGGAAATAGAACTTATAATGTAACTAATGCTCTAAATGATGCGAGTCTTCCCGCTGCCTATGGTATGCTTTTAGGAGCATCAATAACCGGAGCTAATTATGACGTTTATAATAATATGATCAGCGAGGTTTATGCTCCAACTAGTAACTCCGCTCTTGGTGTTCTTGGACTATGGGTCAATGGTGGAGATACATGTAACCTTTCATATAATACGATTTATATGGACAGTAGTGCATCAGGCACGAATACCGGAAACTATGCATTATACTTAAATGGTACCACCGACGCAACCATGAAAAATAATATTATTATTAATAAGTTTGCTCCTGCCGGAACAGGTGCCAATATTGCTATATATAAATTTGCTACTGTAATTTACAATAGTGCTTCTAATAATAATAATGTATATGTACCGCCGGGTGCATCAAATTTCTTCTATTATGACGGTACAAGTACGTATGGAACATTTACTGCCTACAAATCTGCGGTTTCTCCCGGTGAATCAAACACTTTTACCGAAAATTCACCATTTGTGAATGTACTTACACATCCGTATGATCTGGATATGTCTACGACAATTGCAACTTTATGTGAAGGAGGAGCTATACCAATTCCGGGTATTACAACTGATATCCACGGAACAACAAGAAATGCAACAACTCCCGATGTCGGAGCAGATGAATTTAATGGTATCGGGCCGGTGACTGCTACACCTAATCTTGTTGCTCCTTCAAACGGTGCATTGCTTGTTCCGTTAAATCCTTTAATGGATTGGGATGCTGTTTCTAATGCTGCTGCTTATAAGATACAGATATCAACTGATTCTACATTCGCAACAACTACTCTCGATGTTGATACTGTTACTGCTACACAGCTGCAATTACCAAATAATTTCCTTTCGGTCAATACAAAGTATTACTGGACAGTCGCTGGAAATAACAATGCTGGTTTAGGACCGTATTCGGCTATTTGGGATTTTACAACGGGTGTTACTAATATTGAACCAACTTCATTGCCGATTGTATACGAATTATACAGAAATTATCCTAATCCGTTCAACCCTGTGACCAGGATCAAGTTTGATATTCCCGAAAACTCTTTCGTATCTCTAAAGATCTATGATATAACGGGTAGGGAAGTAGCTAATCTTGTATCTCAGGATATGGCTCCGGGACGCTATGAAAAGGATTGGAATGCTTCGGCATATTCCAGTGGTGTCTATTTCTACAGGATTACTGCGGGTTCTTTCGTGAAAACCTATAAAATGATATTGAGCAAATAAATAATTATTTGCTTCATTTTGAAAAAAGAAATCCCCCGTACGCACAGCGGGGGATTTAATTATTTTGTGGAATAAAACTGCTTTTTGTAATTGGTTTACTTAGTTGCTGCCCAGGACGAAAGTAAATATACCGTACAAAGCGGGGGATGTAGTCAAATCCTCCTTTGCTGCATCCCTGTTCCACATATAATTTATCTTTAATACAATTCCAGATCGCCCTTCAAACTCGGCATACCTAATTATAGTATGATTACTTCTACGTATTTCGTAATATTTTAAATTACCCGGATTTAGACATTGCTTCGGCTGCTCGCTTTTCCATCTCTTCCGGAGGAACGTCCTCTACATGTGTTGCTATTCCCCATGAATTCCCGCTGGCATCTTTTACCATGCAGGATCTGTCTCCATAGAATTGGTTTTCCGGCTCTTTTACCGATGTAGCCCCTGCATCAAGGGCTTTCTTATACGTTGCATCGACATCCTCCACGTAAATATAAAGCATTGTCGGATTTTCTTTATACATCTCTGACGCTTCGCTTACCATTATTGTACTTTCTCCGATCTTTATCTCACCGTGTGCTACGGTACCGTCAGGCATTGACATTCTTTCAGTTTCCTCTGCATCAAATACTATTTTTAAAAACTCCATTAGGTCTGAAGCACCTTTAGCAATTAAATATGGAATTACCCGTTGGTACTGGCTCGGAATTGGATTTACTTTACCTTCACTCATTTTGATAGTTTTAATAGGTTAAATCAAAAGATAAAGATTTATAGAATATATTTAAAGAGGAATATAAAAAACCCGCTCGGTTTGAACGGGTTTTAAGAGTTAATATATAAGAAAATTTTATAATTGCCATAAGTACTGGAATTTCACAAAGAATGTCCTGTCACTTTCTTTTAGAGTCGTTCTGGTGCTTTGTGGACCCTCATCTATCTGCTCAAACCTGTGTGTAGATCCTATATAAAGAACTGTGAAGGGATTCCATTTATAACTAATCAGAGGATCTAAATTAAACGCGTCACTGAATTGATTGTACTGGAAAACAAGCCTAACAAACAAATTCCTGTTAAATTGATACCTGGTAGTATTGCTTAATACCCAACCTGCATATAAAAGTGAATTCCCATCCAGAGCCCCAAGGTCTTCATAGGAGTAATTGAAACTGCTAACTATTCTATCTATAGGTTTGAGATCTGCCCATACCTCAAAATATTGACCGCTTCCAAGATATGGGGGTGAACCGAATCGTACGATAGACTTGCCTCTCTGATAAAACATCCCTGCGCCAATTTGCTGTAATGCATAATTTTCAATTCCTAAGTTCCACCTGGTTGCACCGGTGATCCACTCTCCTCCATATGTTTCATTATTAAGAAATATATAGTTACCCCAGACCCGTGTCCCATTGTGAAATTCGATGGTCAGACCCGGATAGATGTATTCATCCTTTATTATTCCGTCTGTGTTATGCTGAATTTCACCGGTTATGTCAGGTGTTATTCTTCTTATAATTTTACTTTCGGGATACCAGTTATAATAATGATAGGAAAATAACTGGGTGTAATTATTTCTGGTCAAAAATCCAAGGTCTCTCCTTACGGTCGGTCCCTGGCTGCTAAATTCAGTCCAGAATCCGTAATTATCCGATTCCCTGTTTACATAAAAATATGTTGAAAAATCATTGTAGGATTCTCCGTTAAAACCTGCTGTATATTGTTTTTCACTTCCAAACCTTGTCTGGCTGTTGAAGAAGCTTGTATCTGAAATTTCACGGGTTGAAAATCCTGTTACCTGTCCGCCGAAATAAAAATTCTTTAAGAAGTTAAACCTGAAATCCAGGCTTGCGGTCCTGTTATATCCTGTGAAATTTGTCGTGAAACTTGTATCTGTGCTGAATTCTCTGTCCGTTAATAATGCTCCAATATAGTTCTCACCCCCCAGGTCATATTTTACCCGCAGTATATTTGCCAGAGAATATTTGTTACTTGGAATTACAAAACTTCTCTCCTCCAGAGGTATAATAAAGGGAGTGTTCTCATCCATAGCATTAAGATATCCAAAACTCCATTTTCCTTTCGAA
This sequence comes from uncultured Ignavibacteriota bacterium, assembly GCA_937959065.1. Lineage (GTDB taxonomy): Bacteria > Bacteroidota > Ignavibacteria > Tepidaquicellales > Tepidaquicellaceae > JAEYVS01. The sequence continues at coordinate 8,244 of CALGOI010000230.1, forward strand.
CCGGTTATCTTTGAAGCAAAAATAGGATTATTTATGGATCTGGTGTAAACCATATTATGCAACTGTGTCCTGAAAGCGCTGATGCCTTCAAGGAAGAATGGCCTTCTTTCTGAAAAGAATAACGCGAACGGCTGGTTTACATCAATTCTTGGAGCGTCTGCTTCTACCTGGCTAAAATCCGGATTAAATGTAGCATCTAATGAAATGTTAGAAAATAAGTCATATCGCACATCAAAACCAAAGTTCCCGTCGGGGTTACCATACTCAAGATCAGAATTCAGATTAACTGGGCTTGATAATGTTGCCTGTTGTATTCCAATTAAATAAGGGAGAATCTCAAGATTATTGCCACCCTCGATGTTTTTAATACCTTTGAATATACCGGATTGACCAAGAAAATTAGGATCGTCACGTGATACAGATGCCCAGTATATCCTCTGTCGTAAATTTCTCGGCCTGTTCCTGAGTAAGTGTACTCTCCACTCCTGTAGTTTCTTATCCGGGAATTTCAAAGATTTGAAAGGGATTTTCATCTCTGCTACCCACTTGTCCTTATGTATCTTTGTTTCAGCTGTAAAAATAAAATCTTCGCTGGATGTTTCATAATTCGGAGTCCAGTAAAGGTCACCTTGAATACCGTATGGATTCACATAAAATTCAAACGCCTCTTTCATATTCCCGTATGTATCAATGAATGGTCCTACCCAGTCGTCTCCATACATCCTGTCCCGGTCGGTCATCGAAGCGCGGATATTTTTCATATCGTCATAACATTCAAAACCAAAGTAAATGTATTCATCATCGTATGCTACATACGCGATTGTTTCTACCTCCGGTCTTACATTATCTCCCGGTGATATCTCTGTAAAATTATCTGCTACAGCGGCATCTTTCCAGATGGCTTCATCAAGTACGCCATCGATCGTTATTTTTCCGTTTGGAATTCGGGGTACGGTAAGTTCAGGTATTTTATTCGGCTTGAATTCTGTTCCTGTCGATGAAGTTGAATCCTGCTGTCCCTGGGTTTGAGTTGTGCCCGCCTTTGGAAAAATTATAAAGTTAACTAGAATGATTGATACTAGTATAAAATATCCCATAAGGAAATTAGTTTATTTCAAATTTATTACTCTGATGCACCAGAATAAGCGAAGGTTTAAGTGATGTTACGTCTGAGGGTGTATGTTTGTTACAAAAAGGAAGGTAAAATAGTAATTTAACGTTTCTTATCAGGATTGATTTTATCTTTCCGTATGAATAAATACCAGATAATAAATAAAAACCCCGCTATCCATATTATGTCCGGCCATTGCATACAACAATATAGAGTTGAAAGTTAAAAGTTAAAAGTTAAAAGTATTTCAAAGAACATTACTAAAGTGAAACGTCAAACGTGAAACGTGAAAACGCCACGAATTTCACTAATTGCACGAATTTTAAAATGAGTTATGATAAAACATATACTAATTTTCATAAATCCGACCATTGAAAGAAGAGTCAGATTTTTAATTTTAAGTTATTGTTTTTGAGAATTTGTTGATGTTATTATAAATTTTTTCAAGTTTAAATTATCAATTGTTTAAAAATATTTTGTATAAAGTTCGAAATCCGGGGTTATAAAAACAGTTGTTAGTTGAGTAAATTAATTTTTGATTTTTTTTTAGCCGCTAATTTCACGAATTACACAAAAGGATATTTTTAGCAGATTAAGATTAAGACGATTGTTCTTCATGGTAGTTATGGGTTTAAAAATGTTATACAAATATAGTGTGAATCGATAAAAGGTGAAAGAGGGGAGGGGAAGAATTTCCGGGAAAGCATTGTGGTTATTGTGATTTCAACCGGTCATCGACATTTGTTTTTACAGGTGTACTTCATTATTCTCAGTGCATTCTGTGGTTAAAATAACTCTTATTTGTAAATTAATTGCTAAATGTTTAATTTTATGTAGTACAAATCAAATAATCAAAAACAGCACATTGGAAATTAGTCCTGTATTTCTGGTTTTGAGTTTATTCCTCCCGAGAATTGCTTTGATTATCTGGTGGTTTATGCATGCGATACCGTTTAATACTGTTCCATTCTGGGGTGAAGTCTTACTTACGATTTTTATCCCGAGGGTTTTGATACTAATTTATATTGCGGAAAATCTTGGGACGGAAAGTCCTTGGTTCTGGATACATCTGGTTGTCGCTATTATTGTTTACATCTTTGGCGGCAGAAAAGCTGCTAAGAGAAGTTAGAAATTATTGTAATCCAGGCGCGGTAAGGCATTCTTTTGAAAGGATTCATCTGTATAATATTCTTTGCGGTTCCCGTAGCTGTAAAGATAAAATCCTGTTAATCCGATCATCGCAGCATTATCGGTTGTGTATTCCAAAGAGGGTATGAATATTTCGTACCCTCTTTCCTTTAGTCTGAATAACCTTTCCTTCAATCCTGAATTTGCAGATACACCACCGGCGACTGTTATGGTCTTTATGTTAAACTCCTCCGATGCTTTTATCACATTACTTACCAGCATATCCACCATCGTCTTCTGAAACGAAGCGCAGATGTCATTCACCATCTGTTCTTTCTCACTTCCATCTTCCATAGATTTAAAATCAATATCCCTTAAATAATAGAGCACAGATGTTTTAATACCTGAAAATGAAAAATCATAAGGAGTTTTCAACCTTGACACGGGGAATTTATGGAAATCCGGATTACCTTCTTTCGCCAGTTTATCTATATTAGGACCACCCGGATATCCCAGCCCGAGCATTTTTGCTACCTTATCGAACGCCTCACCCGCAGCATCATCGATCGTCTTACCAAGCACAGTATGTTTAAAATAATCATCCACCTTTATCAATAAAGTATGACCACCTGAAACAATTAATGATAAAAACGGAAACGCCGGTTTTTCTTTCTCGAGGAAGTTAGAATACAAATGCGCCATAATGTGATTTACCGGTACGAACGGAACTCCAAGTGATAACGCTGTAGCTTTGCCGAAGTTCAGCCCCACAAGAAGAGCTCCGATAAGTCCCGGCTCGGACGTGGATGCAACTAATTCGATATCCTTAATACTTTTACCGGCTTTTTTAAGCGCTTCATCCACTACTGTAATAATGTTCTTTGTATGCTCTCTTGAAGCTATTTCCGGTACTACTCCGCCATACCGGTTATGAAACAATTGTGAAGATATGACGTTTGAAATAACAACATCATTCTCAAGTATTGCGGCTGAAGTTTCGTCGCAAGAAGTTTCTACGGCTAATATTAACATTTTAAACTTTATTCCCTGTTATTTGTTATAATTATCAATAAAAAATCAATAATTACATCATTGCATTAGCTGATAGGTAAATTTAATTTTATTTGATGACTAAAAGAATGTTTAAATACGTACTGATTTCGTTGATTATGGTTTTCACCTCAGGAAATCTATTCTCACAGGCAAAGTTGCTTATCCCTATGGAATTAAGCCAGACTGATCATCTCAAAGCTTATGGTATCGCATACCGGCATCTACTGGCAGGCAAAGAGTTGGACTGGCTGTTAAATTTCAGAAGCGGTGCGTTTATGTTCGATTATTCAGATGGACTTGTACAGGAGTGCATAGATAATGGTGTATCATACGAGCCAATTAGCGGTACACAGGCAGCACATATATATGCAACTGTACAGGATGAGGAAGCTGATATGGAGCTGGTAAGACTGGAAAAAGTAGCCCGGATAGCAGTATATGTGCCTCCGGACACTCCACCATGGGATGATGCTGTACAGTTAGCTCTGGAATATGCCGGAATTCCTTACGATAAACTATGGGACGAGGAAGTCCTGACCGGAGCATTAAAGAAGTATGACTGGCTTCACCTGCACCACGAGGATTTCACCGGCCAGTATGGGAAATTCTTTGCTTCATACAGTACGGCTCCCTGGTATATTCAGCAGCAAAAAACTAATGAAGACCTCGCCGCAAAACTCGGTTTTGCAAAAGTATCGCATATGAAACTTGCTGTAGTTAAAGAACTGAAGCAGTACATATCAAATGGCGGGTTTTTGTTTACTATGTGTTCAGCTACAGATACTTACGATATTGCACTGGCAACACAATATACCGATATAGCCGCCGAGGTATATGACGGTGATCCTTATGACCCGGATGCCAATGATAAACTTGACTATTCTGAATGCCTCGCATTTGAGAATTTTAAGATTATACTCAATCCTTATGTCTATGAGTATTCAGATCTCGATGTGACCGATCAGGCTGTAATGATAGGCGAATTTAATGATTATTTTAACCTAATAGACTTTTCCGCCAAGTATGATCCTGTACCCACCATGTTAACACAGTGCCATACA
>CALGOI010000231.1 GCA_937959065.1 uncultured Ignavibacteriota bacterium
TACATATTCGACAAAGTTGTAAATCTCTTGATAAAAAGTTCCATGAGGAATACCATCTTTTTCTTTACAGCTTTATTTTTGTATATATTGGTAACGGCATTATTAGGTTTAGACACAAAGGATTTCAAACCTGATGAATTCATTTACAATCTAACCAATCCATTAATAAGAATATTTTTGGGTATTTTATCTGGTTTGTCAATTTATACAATGTTTAAGCTCAAAGGGAAAAATATTTTTTAATGAGAACAATTTGTAAACAATAATTGAAAAAAGTAAAATAACAAATTGTTGAGAAGAAAAGTATACCATTATTTGACGAGAATATTTATTCAATAAACAAAATAAATTTTTCAACAGCAAAAACTTTTATTTGCAAATATGAATACCTTGGCACTATGGGATTTTCTAAATATTGTTTTGGTCTTTTTTTTGGAAATAATTTAGCTGCTGTTGTTTGTTATGGCTTATCTGGAATTCCAACTCATCTAAAAAAAATTCCTAATTACAAATACTACAAAATACTTCAATTATGTAGAGGAGCGACTTCATTTTGGGCTCCAAAATGGGCAGCTAGTAAATTAATAAGTCAATCACTAAAAATTTTAAAAAATGATTTAAAAATTAATTTTGTTATTGCGTATTCAGATGAAAATGCCGGAGAAATAGGAACTATATATCAGGCGTGTAATGCTATATATTTGGGTAAAACTAACCCAGGTGGAAGTAAGGAATACATTATTAATGACAAAAGATACCATTCACGAAAAGTATATAGGATGTTTGGATCCAGATCAAAAGAAGTTTTAAAGAAAATTGATCCCAATTATAAGTCCTTTCCAATAAATAAAAAACATCGATATTTATTTATTTTAGGAAATCGTAATTTTAAAAAGAAAATTAAAACAGAATTAGAAAGTCATATACTCCCTTATCCTAAAAGAGAAAGATCTTTTTTAATAGCTCAATAAATCTTTATAAATGGACATTAATGTAACTTTATTGATGATTAATAATAATGGTAAGAAATTCTGGCCAGCGTTTTGGGCAAATATTGAACGAAGAAAAGATAAGTCCAAATATTATCGATTTTTAGTAATTTCAGATGGAATCGATAAAGAAATTTCTCGACAAATTACTAATGAAAACAAAATATGGGAATTATATATGGAAATGAAGGAACAACTCGAAAAGCAAAATCCCCCGACCGGCTGATTACAAATCAGCTGCCCTGCCTCTGTGTTCTCTGTGCCTCTGTGGCAAGCTAAGTGACATTCGTACATACATCTCAGACCGAAATAACATCAATTTTCGTCCGTAAATCAAGGTCTGGATTCCCCGATCAAGACGTTCGGGGAATGACATATGGGGAGGAATAACACGTTAATAGCATTGTAATTCCCCATAATTTCCCCTATTTTTATGGCTTATATTGATTTGATACATGAGCCGTAAGTTACCTGAAAATATAAGTTTACCTGAGTTAGAGAAGGAAGTTATGGGCTTCTGGGAAGCCAACGATGTCTTCAAAAAAAGCATCTCGGAAAAGGAAGGAAAACCGACTTTCACATTCTACGAAGGCCCTCCCACAGCTAATGGGATACCGGGTATTCACCACGTGATATCACGCGCGGTCAAGGATACCGTCTGCCGATATAAGACAATGAGCGGATACCGTGTCGACCGTAAAGCCGGATGGGATACTCACGGCCTCCCCGTCGAGATAGAAGTAGAGAAAAAGCTCGGCATAAAATCCAAAAATGAGATCGAAGAGTTCGGAGTGATAGAATTCAATAAGGCATGCCGCGACTCCGTATTCACTTACGTGGATAAGTGGGAGGAACTCACTCGCCGGATGGGCTACTGGGTGGACCTGGATAATGCTTACGTCACATTCCATAACGAGTACATAGAGTCCGTATGGTGGGCGCTGAAAAAGCTCTTCGACGCGGACCTGATATACAAGGGGTTCAAGATAATCCCCTTCTGCCCGATCTGCGAATCCCCGCTGTCATCACACGAGGTAGCGCAGGGGTACGAAGACCTAAAAGACCCGTCGGTATATATAAAGTTTAACATTAAATCGGGTGATCACGCAGGCGCGGACTTCCTGGTATGGACGACCACGCCGTGGACGCTTCCATCCAACGCCGCTGTTGCCGTTAACCCGAAAGAGACATACGTAAAGATAAAAACCGGAGACGACACGTTTATATTAGCCAAGCCGAGACTCGAAGTAATAAAAGATGATTACACTATCGAAGCGGAAATGCAAGGTACAGACCTCGAGGGCATCGAGTACGAGCCGTTGTATAACTTCTTTGAATTTGATGAGAAGGCATACTTTGTGACGCTGGGTGATTTCGTAACGATGGAAGACGGTACGGGTATCGTTCACATAGCGCCGGCATTCGGTGAGGACGATTACCAGGTGGGACTCAAATATAAGCTTCCCGTACTGCAGGCAGTCGGAAAGAATGGCCTCTTCAAAGAGAACGTGACATTATTCGCGGGAAAAAACTTCAAAGAAGCCGACCCGGAAATAATGAACGAGCTCAAATCAAGAGGGCGTCTGTACCGCAAGGAGATGTTCACTCACTCCTATCCGCACTGCTGGAGGCACCACGTTCCCCTGATGTACTATGCCACGGACAGCTGGTTCATAAAGACAACGGACTTCAAAGATAAGATGGTAGAGCTGAACAAGACCATCAACTGGCACCCGCCGGAATTCGGTACGGGCAGGTTCGGTAACTGGCTCGAGGAAAATAAGGACTGGGCTGTATCCAGGAACAGGTTCTGGGGCACTCCCCTCCCTGTATGGTACTGGACAGACGATGAAGGCAACCCGCATTACGAGGCGGTCGGAAGCATAGAAGAGCTTAAAGAGAAGGCAGTCAACTGGGATGAGGTTTACCCGGGCGAGCTGGACCTTCATAAGCCGTATATAGATTCGCTGGTACTCAAAAGCAAAGAGGGTAAAGAGATGAAGCGCGTCGAGTCTGTCATAGATGCATGGTTCGACAGCGGCAGTATGCCTTTCGCTCAGAGACACTACCCGTTTGAGAATAAGGAATTGTTTGAGAATACCTTCCCGGCAGATTTTATCGCAGAGGGTGTCGATCAGACGAGGGGATGGTTCTATTCACTTCACGCGATTAGCACGTTTTT
>CALGOI010000232.1 GCA_937959065.1 uncultured Ignavibacteriota bacterium
AATATGAAGATAAATACACTCCATCGGTGAGAATGCTATTTGATGATAATGACACAACAGATAAATAAATAATAATCTAATATAGGAGAAATCAATCTATGCAGATGGAAAAATTCTACTATGATAATACAACCGTGAGGAATTTTGCCATTGCTACCGTTGTATGGGGTATAGTAGGGATGTTGGCCGGGTTGTTCATCGCCCTGCAGCTTGTATTCCCTGAACTCAATTTTGGTATCCCTTATACCTCGTTTGGAAGAGTTAGACCTGTTCACACCAATGCGGTCATTTTCGCGTTTGTAGGAAATGCGATATTTATGGGAATTTACTACTCCCTTCAGAGACTTTGTAAGGCGAGAATGTATAGTGATTTATTGAGCAAACTTCATTTTTGGGGATGGCAGTTTATAATTGTTTCTGCAGCTGTTTCACTACCCCTTGGATACACAACTACAAAAGAGTATGCTGAACTTGAATGGCCAATCGATATACTAATAACAATTGTATGGGTGATCTTCGCGATTAATCTTTTCGGAACGATAATCAAGCGAAGAGAAAAGCATATGTACGTTGCAATCTGGTTCTATATTGCAACAGTTGTAACAGTTGCTGTCCTGCATATTGTAAATTCAATCGAGATTCCGGTTACCCTGATGAAAAGTTATTCTGTCTATGCCGGGGTGCAGGATGCCTTGGTACAATGGTGGTACGGTCATAATGCGGTAGCTTTCTTTCTTACTACTCCATTTCTTGGATTGATGTATTACTTTCTCCCCAAAGCAGCTAACAGACCAATCTATTCCTATAAACTCTCAATCGTACATTTTTGGTCACTGATCTTTATTTATATTTGGGCAGGTCCGCACCATTTGCTATATACTTCCTTACCGGGATGGGCACAATCTTTAGGGGTTGTTTTCTCAATAATGTTATGGGCTCCATCATGGGGCGGTATGATAAACGGACTTATGACTCTAAGAGGTGCATGGGATAGAGTCAGAGAAAACCCTATACTTAAGTTTATGGTTGTTGCGGTAACGGCTTATGGTATGGCTACTTTCGAAGGACCGATGTTATCTCTTAAAAATGTCAACGCTATCGCTCACTTTTCAGACTGGATTGTCGCGCATGTTCACGTAGGTGGACTTGGATGGAATGGGTTCTTGACTTTTGGGATATTGTACTGGCTCATCCCGAAAATGTTTAAAACTGAACTTTACTCAAAGAAACTTGCCAACGCGCATTTCTGGATTGGCACGCTTGGAATTATTGTTTACGTGATCCCAATGTACTGGTCAGGGCTTGTACAGGCTTTAATGTGGAGAGAATTCACTCCTGAAGGCTTGCTCCGGTACCCTAACTTCCTCGAATCAGTCAGACAGATAATTCCAATGTATGCCGGACGAAGTATTGGTGGTGCACTATATATAGTCGGTGTGATAATGATGGCATATAACCTCATTAAAACAGCTAAACAGGGTAGCTTCGTTGCAAATGAAGAAGCTGAAGCTCCGCCTTTGATCGATGACCTTGCCGGGAAAGAACCCGCAAGAAGACACAGGATACTTGAAGGAAAGCCAATTAAATTTGCAATACTCGCTACATTTGCGATTCTCATTGGTGGAATAGTAGAAATGATTCCGTCATTTATAATAAAATCTAATATTCCGACCATATCAAGTGTTACACCATATACCCCCCTTGAATTGCAGGGACGGGATATCTATATGAGGGAAGGGTGCGCTACATGTCACTCACAGATGATTCGCCCTTTCAGATTTGAGACCGAAAGGTACGGCGATTACTCAAAAGCAGGAGAGTATGTATATGATCATCCATTCTTATGGGGCTCAAAGCGTATCGGACCTGACTTGCACCGTCAGGGTGGTAAATATCCGGACCTGTGGCACCTAAATCATATGGAAGACCCCCAATCTATGTCACCGGGATCAATTATGCCAAAATATCCATGGCTGCTTGAGGATGATCTGGATATTTCTACTACTGAAGCAAAAATCGATGCGCTAAGAAAAATTGGAGTACCTTATCCGGAAGGTTTTGGAAAGATAGCAAATGATGAGCTTATGAAACAAGCTGATGGTATATCAGCTGAACTCGAAAAAAGCGGAGTTATAATGGATTCAAGAAAAGAGATCATTGCCATAATCGCTTACCTGCAAAGACTTGGAACGGATATTAAAGTAGCTAAAGACACCGCTAAAACAAGAAATGAAACGGTTCAACAATTAAATAAATAGAGGAATGTTTAAACATTATTTCGAACAAATTGACGGTATAGAGGTCTTCCCATTAATAGCCCTGTTTGTATTTGTGGGTTTTTTTCTGGGACTTCTGATATGGGTAATGAGGGCAAACAAAAATTATATAAAAGAAATGTCGGAATTACCTCTTGAAGATGATAATGGCAGGATAATAACTGGTAATAATGGTAATCTCTAAAATGAAAAACTTCTTAACCATGAAGAATATAAAAATAAATACTTTAATATTTATGCTGATATTCTTCACCTCAGTGGATGGATTTTCTGCTGAAGGTGATGACTCAATGCAGGGAGTAAAGATTTTTAACTACCTGGTTCTTTTGGTATTGGGGATACTTTTGATTTCTGCTCTCGTTTATGGAGTGCATCGAGACCCAAATAATGATGCTGATAC
>CALGOI010000233.1 GCA_937959065.1 uncultured Ignavibacteriota bacterium
TATTCAAGGCGTTCGACGGCAAGGGCGCTAAGCTCGCCGAGCTCCCGATGAAAAAGCTCATCACAAAAGATCAGAACATCATCTACCTTCGCCAGGGCTGGGGAAACAAAAATCCCGGCGCATTCTGGAAGCGCGGTGCCTACCGCTGGGAGGTCTGGACCGGAGAGACACTCATTGCTACTACGAATTTCTACATTGAGAACGAAGGCGAGGTAACGCGCGAAAAAAATCCGTATCTTAATGTAAAATCAATACGCCTTTTCGAAGGACCGGACTCCATAGTCGATAAAAAGGAGAGGAAGTTCTACAAGATGTTCAACCAGGCATCGACGCGCTTCATCTGGTTCGAGTTCACTGCCGAGAACCTCGTAAAGGATAAGGAATACTGGGCATGCGAGCTCTTTGCTAACTTCCGTACAGAGATCGGTGAGCACAAGGGAGGGAACACAAAATTCCGCTTCGTTTACAAAAATGAAAAGACGTTCGAGATAATAGGCGGGTGGGGGAGCGATAAGCCCGGCACATGGTACGATGGTAAATACATACTCGAGATAACATTTATGGAAACGCTGCTTCTGAGAATGCCTTTGTATGTGGGCGATCACGACGAGGAAGCCACCGATGAGGAATTCATGGCGAGTACCGTTGAACAGGAAGTCCAATCCGGCGAGCCGCTCGAGGAACCAAAAGAGATAGATTTCCAGGAGGCATTCAAGGAGCTGGACGAGCTTATCGGGCTGCAGCAGATAAAGGACAGGATAAGGGAGTACACCGATTATGTGAAATTCCTAAAACTCCGTAACGAGAAGGGGCTGGAGGATTCCACGAAGATAGCCCTCCACGCGGTATTCACCGGGAACCCCGGAACAGGTAAAACAAAAGTAGCAACACTCCTCGGCAAGATATACAAATCCCTCGGGCTACTCTCGAAAGGACATGTTCACGAAGTAGATAGAGAATCACTCGTTGGTAAATACATAGGGCATACAGCCCCAATGGTAAAGGAAGCCATCGATGCCGCGCGGGGCGGGATATTATTTATCGACGAGGCATACTCGCTGGCGCGGGGCGATGATGATTCACGGGATTACGGTAAGGAAGTAATAGAGATTTTGCTAAAAGAGATGTCTGACGGGAAAGGCGACATAGCTATAATAGTTGCCGGATACCCGAGAGAGATGCAGACGTTCCTTGATTCAAATCCCGGGCTTAAGTCGAGATTCAATATGCATTACCACTTCCCCGACTATACACCGCAGGAGCTTAAGGACATTGCGCTTTTCCATGAGAATAAAACAAAGGTCATTATCACACCCGACGCGCTGAATGAGATGTATGAAGCCATCGTTGAGGCATACCGTAACAGGGACAGGACTTTCGGTAACGCAAGATTCTCTATAGGGCTGGTTGAAGAAGCGAAAATGAAGATGGGTCTCCGGCTGGTTAAACAAAAGGATGTGGAAAAATTAACAGAGGATGAACTCTCTACGATAACTATCGATGATGTCAACGCTATATTCAAGGGTAAGCAGGTAAGCATTGCCGACATACCCGTGGACGAGGAATTGCTGCGTGACGCGCTCGCGAAACTTCACTCACTGCTCGGCCTCGAAAACATCAAGAATGAAATAGATGAAATCATAAAACTAGTTCGCTATTACAGGGAGACCGGCAAGAATGTCCGTGAGATTTTCTCGCTCCATTCCGTATTCGTCGGTAACCCGGGCACTGGTAAGACCACTGTCGCAAGGATACTCGCGGAGATATATAAAGCCCTTGGCATATTGGAACGTGGACACCTCATCGAATGTGACAGAAGCGCGCTTGTAGGCGGTTATGTCGGTCAGACAGCAACCAAGACTTCCGAGGTGCTCGACACGGCAATGGGCGGGATATTATTTATAGATGAGGCATACTCGCTCAGCATGGGCGGACAGAACGACTTCGGAAGGGAAGCCATCGAAACCATTCTCAAAAGGATGGAGGATAGGCGCGGAGATTTTGCTGTTATCGTGGCGGGATACCCGCAGGAGATGGGTTATTTCCTCGAATCTAACCCCGGTTTGAAATCGAGATTTGATAAAGTGTTCCAGTTTCCCGATTTCAACGCTGAGGAGATGTTCACCATAGCGAAGAGCATGTTTGCCTCGCACGACCTGGAAATGGACAAGGAAGCTGAAAACCACTTAAGAAGATATCTGGATGTACTGGATAAGAACCGCGACAGGTTCTTTGGGAATGCCCGCGACGTAAGAAAGATAGTCGAGGAGACGGCGAAAAATCAGCATCTGCGTGTCATCGACATACCAAAGGATAAGCGCAAAGGCAAGGTAATGAAAACCGTTATACTGGACGACCTGAAGGAATTCGATCCGACAGCATTCAAAGGCAAGCCGACACTTGGCTTTGACCTGGACAAACTGGGCGAGTAGAACATTAAAAAGCCCGCGAACTGTACGCTGGCGGGCTGTAAAAATCTTAGGGTAAATTCTAGTTATACTGCTTATCCACGATAGTCACTTCATCACCGGAGAAGAACACTCCAAACACTTCCATCGAAGGAATTGCTTTTAAAGTAACGCGGGTTGCGGATCCGTTAACTCCCCCGAGTGCCAGAGCCAGTTTTACTACACCTTCATAACCAAGGTTATTGAAGAAATCCATCAGGTTGAGCGCCATGTTGATCGGGATAGTTGCTGTCTGCCCTGTTCCCGGAACAGTGATACGATTATCCATAATGCCGCTGATGGTCTGTTTATTGTCCACGAGAAGCTTCCAGTCCATACGGGTAACGGCAGAAGTAGTATTCTGCGAACCACCCGGAGTATTCGGATTTTTTGCGAGAACATTCAGCGTGAATTTTGCGGGAAGATTATTGCTTGCGAAACCCTGTGTAAGTTTAAGCGCATCGGTAACGGAAAAATCCGTGATGCTGTTCTTATTGGACAGGTTTACTCCTGCCAGCGAGAAATTATTAATATCACCGAGCTTAAATTGAAGCCTTGTGATATTAGCAAGTGTGTCAATTGTGGAACAGCCGTAATTCATAAATGATGATGTTCCGACTATAACTAAAAACAAGGAAATGTAAAAAACTCTAAAGCGGGTGAAGATTTTCATAACATAAAAATTTAAAATTGTGAACGGTGTGAATACAAATATAGAAATTTTTGGCGAAGATAAAAAGAAGTTTATGTAAAGAAATGGGAAATCTACAGCCTGCGGGCTTCCCAGATGCCAGAAACAGTGGAGCCTGAAGTATCATTCCAATTCCCGGTACCTGTTATGATACCGAGTAATTCGGTAAGGTTGCCGGATACTGAGCCGGAGTTATTAACAGAGCATGAGTCACCGAACATTCCCGTCAGCCCTCCGTCAGATGAGACATTTCCCTGGAAGAATAGCGAATCGCCTGTTGTGGATGCTTCGATCTTACTGCAGATATTGCCGTTATCCTGCAAAGTGAACTTGCCTTCTCGAACTATATTGCCGGAATTATCTTTAAATGCAATTACCCACCTTCCGCTGTATGGATTTATCTCGTCGATGGCGGTTTGGTCGCAACTTGCAAGCAATATTACAAACAATATTAGAATCCATTTCTTCATAGCAGGCTGAAATTATAACCTATTAAAAATGATATCACGCTGTTTTTAGCAGTTATGTTATCCGACAATGCCGGGTCATCGATAAGATTAACAAATCCAAAACTATACCGCGCTTCGAGGGACACTTTCGATATATTCATCCCGCCGGAAAATATCACACCGAAATCATTCGGAGCGATGGAGTTTGAAATATCCCTTTCCTGCGCGAGCGACTGCTGGAAAGTGTTCTGGTTAATCCTCTCCTTTGCGCCGGTAAGGAATGCCCCGTAAACACCTACACCGCCGAAGAACCCGAATATTGGAGTCTGATCGAGCACGAGTTTGGGTATTACAGCGAATTGGATATAATCCAGATTAACGAGATATTCTCTTTCGACCGGGGTAAGGTTAGTTCCGCTGAATGTATTTGCTTCATAGCTGCCGCCTTTATTAACATACATTCCTTCCACCTGTAATCCAAAAAGACTCGCGAGCTTTACATTGAATGTCAATCCAGTGGTAACTCTTCCGATATTACCTGAGGATATGGAGGATTCGTCCAGGATGGTTGTCCCGAAATTAACTTCACGGGAATACGATGCAAGCGATAATCCGCCGCGGATACCTATGGACATATCGATGAACTGCGCGTTAGCGTTGGAGTATGTTACCGATGTAGATAAAATTATTAGTAATAGCAGTTTTTTCATGGCAGATATTGTCTTGCGTTTTAAGATGTATGTAAATGGAATTAAAAGCAAGAAAAAAATTAGTAGAATATCAGCATCATTAGTACGGTTGCTATACCGATAATGATGGTAAGAGGTAAACCGACACGGTAGAAATCCTTAAAGGTATATCCACCGGCTCCCATTACAAGCATATTCGATTGTTGAGAGATCGGTGTAATGAACCCGGTGGATGCTCCAAATGCGACAGTTAGCATCATAACATGCGGATCAAATCCCAGTTCAAGGCCGGATTTTAGAACGATTGCGCCGATAATAGCGGCTGAAGCTATGTTTGGGATAGCCATACAGAATATCACCGTTACCAGGAAGATTGTAATTATAAATGGCACCTCTCCCATATTGGCAATTGGAGTAAGAAGATTAAGTCCGATGAAATCCGCGGCGCCGGTTTTTTCCATGGCAACTCCAAGAGGAAGTATTCCCGCCATTAAAAAGATCATACGCCATTCGACACTCCTGTATGCCTGCTCCATTGTAAGGCATTTGGTAATTACCATTAATAACGCGGCAGACAGCATTGCTATCGATACAGGAAGAAAATGAAAAACTGTAGCAAGAATCCCGAGGATTAGTATCAGGAACGCGTACGGTTTTTTCTTTTCCTTTGAGAATGACTCAGTTGTACTGGTTACAATAATGTCCGGGTCATTTCTTAATATATTTAAATGAGACCATTTACCCTGTATCAGCAGCATGTCACCGATCTTTAGTTCTATGTTGCCAACCCCTGTGCTGATGGTCTTGCCTTCACGATAAAGACCAATAACATTGGCGTTATGTTTCTCCCGGAAATTTATCTCCTTTAACGAGTGTCCTTCGAATGATGAACGTGGAGCAACAATAGCTTCGATAAGTCCTGTGTCTTCACGCGACAGGTTAATAAGTGAACCCGACTCCGACGGTTTCAGTCCAAGAGATAATGCTTCATCTGCTTTACTGAGAGATTCCACGCTGCCTGTTAACAAGACACGGTCTTTCGGCAGGAATGATGTCTCCGGAGAGGGATTTACAATAACGTGCCGCCCTCTTATGATACCGGCTACATTTACTCCGAAGTACTCACCGAGCTTGCTATCACTAAGGGTTTTATACGCTATCTTGCAGTTGGATGTAATACGTGATTCATATATTATCTCGTTAATGTGGTAAAGCTTGTTCAGTTCCGACATCAAGTCGAGTTTACGAAGGTTCTTTTTCTCGGTTATATCGGGCAGTATCTTCCTCCCGACAAATGCCATGTAGATTATTCCAAGCAAGAGCAGGACTGCTCCGACCGGGAAAAAGTCAAAAATAGTAAATGGCTGAATACCGTTTTGAGAGAGAAGGTCTGATACTATTAAGTTCGGCGGAGTACCGATCTGTGTTATCGCGCCGCCGAGAATACTTCCGTAAGCAAGTGGGATAAGCAGCTTCGACGGGGGAATCCTGCTGCGCGAAGAAATACTTACTACAGCGGGGCATAGTATTTGTGTTGCCGCGATATTGATTTTTTTACTGGTATTTTAGTTATTCAATAC
>CALGOI010000234.1 GCA_937959065.1 uncultured Ignavibacteriota bacterium
CAGCAATCATTTCGGGCTCGGACGAGTCTACAATTAATCCTGCACCCGTTTCACTTAAAACCTTTTCAACTTCAGGAAAGCCCTCTCCTAATACTGCTACTCCACAATACATATATTCAAAAAGCCTGTTAGGCAAAGTTATTTTATTGTTCAGGTTATCTTCATAAAATACACATCCTATATGAGCCCTGGCTGTTCTTATAAAATTTTCTTCCCAGGGGATCATACCATCTATTACAACACTTTTAGATACTCCGAGGTCTTTTGCCCTTTGCATTAGCTTAGCCTCATAATCCTTGGGATAATACCGGCCGACAAACTTCATAGTAACATTGGGAACTCTCTGCAATATCAATGGAAGTGCTTCAATTGTTTTGATGCAATTTCTTGAAGATGAATTTGTTCCTGATGTATAAATTGTAAATTTGCTTTCTTTTTGAATTTCAAAAGAAATGCTCTTTAACCTTTCGAGATAAACCACATTGCCGGTAATTGCAATAGGTTTATTAACACTCTTAAATAATTTCTTCATGCTTTCTGTTACTACTGTTAACCCTGATAATCTATTAACAATAAAATTTTCAACAAATCTATAAACTCTTGCTAAATAATTTTTAATTATAGAAGGAATAGGAAGATTATAAAACCTAGATTCATAATTTTCATGAACATCATATATTACTTTTTTCCCGGACATTGATAAAAGCAGCATCCAAGGCATAAGATCCGGATCATGAAAGTGAAAAATATCAGCAGGTATGTTTCTTGCTTTACTGTAAGCTTCATATGAAGAAAATAATCTTCGAAATAAGCCATATCTTTTTTTTAATCCAACAATTTCAATTCCATCAACTTTTGTGTTATCGGGGTAGGTTGCAATTAAAATAACTCTGTGATTCAGAAAATTTAAGCCTTTTGCAGCTCTTTCGAATATACGGTCATCGTTGTATTCATGCATACTGGTAATGTGGCAGATTGTCATAATCTTAATGAGTCCAGTTCAAGCGTCTTTTAAGTGAGGAAATGATACAGATTCATTTTCTACTTTTAAAATCTCTTTATAAGTTTTGTATTTAATTGCCAGATAATTTGAATAGCCGGCAATAAAACCTAATTGCACCATGGTAAGAATATCTAAAAAATTAGCTCTAAAGAGTCCAAAAACCAAGATTGAAACAATAATTGCATTTGCTAGATTAAGTCGATATAAGACGACTGAATCAGTGACAATCTTTTTAACCGCATTATTTTTCTTTATCAATATATAATAAAAATATAACATTAACAGCAATCCGCCTAGACCAGTTGTTGCCAATAATTCCATATACTCCGAGTGAGCTACCGCTTTCTTGGAAGATAAAATTATAAATTGTGATAATCCAACCCCATAAATCGGATTACTCTTAAACATTTCAAACCCCTCTATATATAATTGAACTCTAGATTCATCAGTTATGCCACTACCTTCTGAACCCGCAGTTTCACTCAGTCTCTCTCCCAGGTAGGTAGTCTCAAGAATGTAAGAATAACCATAATAAGAGATCGGGACGAAAAAAATTATTAATGCAATATATAGAATCGAGTGTTTTAAAAAGCTTTTGTAGTAGCAGAAAATCAACCAGCATACAAAGAGAACTATCATAGTTATAAAACCACTTCGCGAGGCTGTAAAAATAATCATCAATACAAAACACGATGCAATAATCCAAAGCCATATTTTGCTGTTAAAATTCTTTACCCCTTTCCATAAAAAAAGCACTCCTGAAAGACCGGTAAGACCTATATATGCAAATCCATTTGCATTATCCACCAATACTTGAACTCGCTGAGTATCATCCGGTGGTGTAAAGAACTCACCTGAAAATACTGCATAAAGGAAAAATAACAGACTATTGGCAAGTAAAGCTTGATACATCATCTTTATTTTGCCTGTCCTGATTAAAACCACCTGAATGCAAAAGAAAAAAACCAGAATTGTAAAAATCAACCTGAAATATCTAAAATAACCATCGACATAAGTAACACTTAAATAACCCGGGTAAGTCCATAACCAGAAAACAAAATATATGATCACTTCCTTAGGGATTCTAAAAGGGAATTTAAAATAGTTTAGGAATACCAAAATAGCAAATGTGGGGCCGACCCCCCAAATTACAAAAGACTGAATTACCTCAAATCTTGCGAAAAACATTAAAAGCAAGAAATAGGCTGTAAGCACATATGCAAGATAATAGCTGCTGTCTTGCTGATATTTTTCCAGAAAATAATACTTTGTTCCACTAAGACTCTTCAACTCTATACTATTATTTATCTGATTTACGAAATCTGAACAAAAATACAATTGCAGATCCCAGAGATATTAACAAAGCTAACTGCATTAATATTTTAAAATACAACCTTGAGTTAGAATAATTTAACCCAAGAACAGGCTCCGGATTGAACAAATATCTGTTTAGTTGGCTTAAGAAATTAAACCTGTCATCTCCCATCTTATATTGTATAACTGAATTTTCATTAAAGTAATAAATCTCCGGGCTGTTTAAATCTTTATAAGGTATATATTCAATAGTATCTTGAAATGGCACAGCTGCGATAAGATCATTATAATTATCAAACACTATTGAAATATAAAACTCGTATGCATCTAACAGAACTCCATTGGGATTTTGAACAAAGAGTTTTTCATAAGATAGATCCACATACACCCATTTTTGGAATTCCTCAATGTAACTTTCGTTGAAATGATGACCGGAAAGTTTAACCATACCGTCTGAGTCTCCAAAGCCAACCACCCCAAGTCTTCTTGTTTTAATTCCTGCTACATTTGCAAACAAATAGTAGATTTGTTGATATTCATTACATGTTAAACTAGTTTCACCATTTAAAGCTTTTAGATACAATTCAAAAGCACTATAATCATTCCACCAATACTTCAAACCAATATCACCATTCTTCCTTGATACATAATTTATATGATAAGCGAGCACCCTAATCTTGCCTATAGTACTTTTGCATGTATCAATCATAAGCTCATCTTTTAAAATCTTTTTAACTTCATTTTTTTCGTTTTCATCAATCCAGCTAATATCACAAAACTCATCGAAATCATATCTCTTATTATTAGTGAATGGGATTGACGTATTTAAAATTAAAATTGAACCTGTAATTTGTCTTTCTGCTTCCAAAGTAAAACAACTTCCCATCATCACATTACAAATTCTATATTTCCGAACAGGGTTTTGCTCTGAATATGGCAAAGAAATTTTAGGATATTCAGAAGTTACAAAATAACTATTAGTATCATCCACCGTAATTTCCCAATTAACATTTCCATTTGTCTCATTCATAATAATTATAATAGTATCCTTATCAGCTTGACTAATACTTGATATTGAAGGATTATTTTTCGGATAATACAGGCTTACATAATTAGATAATTTATATATATATCCTTCGGTTTTATTTAAAAAAATTAAAACGTTTATTAAAAGCAAAAGAAAGGTCAAAGCAATTAATAAACCTAATATAAAAACTTTGGATCTCAAATTACCCTAATTTTTTTTTATAAAACTTGTACATTGGTAGCATAAGCTTCAAAATATTATATTTTATTGACTGGTGTATCTTTAAAAAATTTCCATAAGAAACTAATTTTCCACCAAATTTCTTTTTAAACTCCCGCACACCATATTCTTTCCCGGGTTCACCTGCCCCACCAAAATCAAATAACTTTAAATTGTTATTATTCCCCCATTTCAAAGCTTCCCATACTAATATATCATTTGTATATTTATCCCTTGCTTCATTTAAATCGCCCGCATACCAATCATGCATTATTCCATTAAATATTAATGCAATCCTAAAGCCAACCAATTTAAAATTATAATATGCAGAAAAGAAAACCAGATTATTACTTTTCCCGAGTTCCTCGATTGCTGATCTAAAAAAAGAGATGTTTTGTAAAGGCTGACCAGCTCTGGAATATGTTTTAAACAAAATATCATAATATTCTTCAAAAGAATCCATCCCTGACGATATTTCCACTTTAAGACCTCTTCTATATCCTCTTCTAATTTGTCGTCTCTTAGTATTGTGCATCCTTTCCCATAAAACATTTTCTGGAACATTCAGATCAATAATATAATTAAGATGCTTATTATAGTGATAACCTATTATATCGATATCTGAAAATTGATTTTTGTTATCAAAATAATTAATTAATCTGGTATATACTGTCCTTCTTTTAATTAGACTTTCGTATTTCATCAAAAAATTATGCGTTAAGACATTACTGGTTAGAAGCGGACCGCCTTGAATGATTGATCTCGAAGTCAACCTACCTAAAAATCCTTTTTTTTCTGAAAATATTACCGAAAGCATAAGTCCTTTAATCTTGTTCTGATTGTCAACAGCACAAATAAAGACCGGTTCGTAATTTTCTGCCCGGTTAAATAAGTTGTACATCTGAGGAGATTGAAAAATGGTTCCTTTAGGATGAGATTGAACAAAGTTTAACCACTCCTGATGACTTATTAATTTGGGATCATATACAAAATTTAATGACATTATGTCTGTGGAAGTACTCCGGACATATCAGCGCCAATATCTAGAATACATTTGATAAATTTCTCATAATACTTAAACCATTTATCCTCAATTGCAAAATTTTCCGGATGGAACAGAACTGAAACACAACCATTAAACATCTTAACTTTTTCCATTACCTCAGTAATTTCTTCCATTATTTGAAACTCATTTTTAAGGTGGAATGCTCTTTCCATATAAACCAAAGGAATCTCAAGAATATTTGAAGCCGAAGTATTAATAAAATCATAAGGATGGTATGGCGAAGCAACACCTGCTCTGAAACCAATCAAGTCTGGATATCCAACTGTAAAGTCATATTTGATTCCAGCTTTTTCTAAATGTGAGAATAAATTTACTGGATTAAATCTTAAGTAATGGCTTCTATGAGCAATAATGGGACTGCCGATATATTTTTCAAGCCTTCTGGTCTCGTATAAATATGAATTCGTTTCTGAAGATTTGTAACTACTATGCAGACCAATATAATTGTTGCTTTCAAGAATCAACTCAATGTATTTTATTGAACTTTTCCATTTTGCATCATATCTGGTTGAATGACGATTAATACCATAAGGGCCACTCAATAAAAAATTCCAAGTTCTTATACCATAATCCTTCTCAATTTCAAGTATCCTGCTATAAGTATTTAAAAATAAATCTGAATTAAAGCTGTTTTTAAATTTTACCCACTCTTTTCTTCTCCCAAAGGCTTGCTTAATTGTCTTAGTAAATCCAGCAATCTCCAGAGGAGTCGTCCAATCAATATCATGCGTGAAAATAACCTTAAAATTACCATTATTGGGGGTATTCCCAGTCACTTCTTTAATATCATTAATAATCTCGTTAACTTGAGGTGTTTTATAATCCCAATCAATTCCATCCGGTTTAAAACGTCCATGAATATCAACGCCCTTTCCTTCCTCTCTTGTCAATGTTAAAATTCCAAATAATTCATTAAGCTTATCCTCAGATATAATAATTCCCGGAATTGAAAGCGATGTCTCAGTAGATCCTGTTATTAAATAATTTGTCTCTAGTCCAGCTAATCGTAATAACTCGTCACATAAATATTTATATTTTGTTCTGTCTGATTTTTGTTTTAATCTTAATATGATTTCCAAATTATCGCAGTTATCAATTAATTTTATACTTTGAATAATCAATTTTCTCACTCCATGTCAATCCTGATACATCATCAATAATACTTTTAAATTTAGCGGCTAATTTATTTGCATTAAACAGCTCTGCTGCTTTAAAGGCATTCTCCTGAATTGTCATTAATTGTTCCGGTTGAATAAATACTTTCTCAATTTCATATTTTAAATTTTCAATTGACTTATCATTAACCACAATCCCGCAACCTTTTTCTTTAAAAAATCTTGACATAAAGTAATCTTCCGGACAATGTACCAGTATTGGTACTCCGGATGCCAGATACTCCGGTGTCTTTGTGGGGAAAATTGTAGCTAGCTCGTCTCTGTGTATTTTAGTTTCATCCGGCCAATCCAGAGCAAGCACTAACAAAGAATTCCTCTTGAGATAATCAAGGTATTCATCTCTTTTAGAAAAAAATCCGGTTTTTAAATTTGAAATATCTAAACCTGTTTTTTGAAAGTGCTCCCTCTCATGTCCTGTGGCCAGGAAAAATTTATAACCGATTTTCTTTAATGCTTCGTTAACCCGGCTAACGGAATTAAGGTTAATTGCATAAACATCACCACCCCAGAAAGCTTGTTTTAATGTGTTCAGGTTTTTGTTTTTTACCTTAATTTCTTCAAGATATGTATGCTGTAAAGGAATCGACTTTATATTGTATTTCTGTTTATATAGGTCCCTCATCCCGTCACTCATGACCAGCAATGCGGATGCTTCATTAAATACTTCTTCCTGTAATTTAAGAGCTTCCCTCTCTAATCTTGTTCCAAAAGCAGCCTCAGCAATTGTGTCGTGTAAATATGCTACAAATGGAATGTTTAATTGCTTCGCAGCATCTCTGGCAATTTTTAAAAAGTAATAATCCGGGTAAACCCCAATAATTACCTCAGGTTCATTTATTTCAGCATATTTTAATAGTTTTTTGGTAGCTCCAGGTATCTGATAATTACTCAAATAATAATTTGCTTTTGAAGAAAAATAAAAAGATTTAAAAATACGCTCAATATTGAAGCTGCCAAAAGATTCTACCTTAGCCGCTATGTTTGCTTTAGTAGAAAACACTTTAAAACTTTTTGGATCGAATAAAGAAAGAAGATTTCTATTAATAATGCTACTTCCCGCAGGAACTGGCGGGAAGGCAGTTGTGACATAAAACACTTTTCCTTTTTCACAAAGCTTAGGGAGTAACTCTAGCATTGCTCTCCCATGCATTTACAATTTGCTCGAATATCTCTCTTAATGAAATTGTAATATCCCAATTTGGATAGTGTTCTTTCATTTTTGTGAGGTCCGATATATAACATATATGGTCACCTTCTCTATTATTTTCGACATATTCGTAATTCATTTTCTTATTAGTTATTGATTCAACCATAGAAAATGCCTCGAGGATTGAGCATGAATTACCCCGTCCTCCACCGAGATTATATACTTCACCGGACCTTGGATTCATAAAAAACTCATCAATAAATCTTGCCACATCATACGAATGAATATTGTCTCTGACCTGTTTCCCTTTATATCCATATACATTATAATTACCACCGGTAACATTAACTTTAACAAGATAACTTAAAAAACCATGCAACTCCACTCCGGAATGATTAGGTCCGGTAAGACAGCCTCCCCTTAGGCAACATGTTTTCATTCCAAAATATCGTCCATACTCCTGCACCATTATATCAGCAGCAACCTTTGATGCTCCAAAAATAGAATGCTTGGACTGATCAATCCTGAAAGCCTCGTTAATTCCGTTACAAAAATCAGGATCATCATAGTCCCAGCGAGTTTCAAGCTCTTTTAATTTAATTTCATTGGGAGCATCCCCATAAACTTTATTTGTAGACATGTGTGCAAATGGTGAATCCGAAACTGTTAATCTGACAGCTTCAAGTAAATTTAGAGTTCCTACAGCATTTACATCAAAATCATCAAGAGGACGTGAAGCGGCAAGATCATGACTTGGTTGAGCGGCAGTGTGCACAATCGCATCTGGTTTAATTTCTTCAATGAGTTTAAAAACATCACCCCTATTTCTAAGATCAACTTCATTGTGAGAGAAATTACTGAATTTTTCCTCTAATCGTTTTTGATTCCATCGTGTATCTCCCTGAGGTCCAAAAAAATCAGCTCTCATATTATTGTCAACTCCTTCGACATTCCACCCTTTGGTACAAAAATATGATACAACCTCAGAGCCGATCAGTCCATTTGAACCTGTAACTAGTAACTTTTTCAATTTTATTTGTATTATTTACTAAAATGATAAAGCGAATTTTTGCTTTTCTTTTAAGCTGGAAATATCCTCAGGTCTTTCGTATGGAGTAACATTTTCACAAAAAGAAGAAGGGGTTGTGTAAACCCAATTCCCTAATATCCGATCTGTTGTCTTACAGTGGCCTCCCCTATGTAATCCATATGTATCACAAAAAATTAATGTTCCTGCAGAACCTGTACAAACCTTTCTGTCATCTTGCTTAAACTTCTCTTCAAGCTCTTTAACATCTGGATAAACCCCACCATAAATGTGCTTTAAGACCGTTTCTCCCGGCCATAAATCACCATACTTCCCTTTTAGATGTGAATCAGGTACATAAGTAAATGGCCCTGCATTCAGATCAATATTATTAAAGTATAAAAATACTTTTACTAGTTCGGTATCTTCACCATCTCTGTGCCAATTTTGTGAATGAGTTGGTGCCTCATCTCCTACAGCAATATTATACCAAAGATCAATCATTCTTAATTTTGGATATCTACCCAAGTATGCCGACACAATATCCAGCATTTTTTCCTCTATTCCAAACTTTAAAAATGGGTCGTAGAATGATATTAGTTCATTTTTTCTGTCAACGTTATACTTTCTGTAAAGATACTTTTTGGCATAGTGATCTGTTGCAAATCCCTTTGCTTCCTGCTTGTTTTTAAATAAGCCAATGTATTCTTGAACTTCAGGGCTATAAACAAACTTTTCCGAGTGTGCCTTTAGCTCTCCCCACCACTTCCCATCCGGGAATAGATCATTAATATTAATAATTGATATCCCTTTGTTTTCTAATTCATTCACTATGGTTTTTTGTACTTCATCAAGATTCGGAGGAGTATTTTCGTAAATTTTATGACTCTTGCTCTCATCTATGTGATCCCTATACCATTGTTTGAATTTCTCCCTCTTCGAGACTACAAGATTTGCTAAATGTGATTTATACTTTGATAACTCCATGATCTTTATCCATTAATTTTAAACAAAATATAATTTTTAGATTCAGCAACTTTTTCAGTTACTGTTTTAAAAAATTTATCATCTTTGCATACATTATTTAAATAAAAATCTAGGTTTACTGGGGTAGTTAGAATGTACCTGAGATTAAATTTATTTATAAATTCATCCATAATATCTGCTGGCATATGAGCATTATAAAATAAATGTTTAAAATATTTTACCGACAACCTTTTTACATCGATGTTTGCACCATATGTTAACAAAGGATGTTTAGATCTATATAATGTCTGCCACTCATTACCAAAAGGCAATAATATACCTTTTGGTAACGAGTTTAATTTCTCAAACAATTCTTCATCAAGATAATAATCGTCAGTTTGAGTTGAATGCCTCTTTCTGAATAAGTAAACATGTAAAAAATAAATAAAAAGTGAGTAAATAAAATATACAACAATCCACAGATATAACTCGTTTGATACCAGATAATACCCGGCAAGAAAAAAGGAAGCTGTCACACTATATTCAATATATCTCTCCCCCTCACCTAAAAACTTTAAGAATCCGAATGATGTTAAAAGAAACCATATTAAAGATGCTGCAAACCATATTAATAAAAAATTTAGTAGGATTTCAGGTAAATAGATCTTGTTGTATACAATTAACAAAAAGATAACCTGTGGGAAAGCAATAATTGAAAAATGCAAAAAATATCTTTCGCTAAAAACCCACTCAATGAAATTAAAGACCCTTCCTCGGATCAATTGTTTGGAGTTTCTCAGCAATCTGGCCAGGTATATTTTAATATCCTGCAAATCACTTTTAAAACCAAATATCTTACCACTTTTCATAAATAAAAAATAAAACTCACTATGTTTGATCTGCCCTGATAAAACCTTCCATGATCGACCTCTTGTGTAAAATACTGAAATAATAAAAGATAGTAATATTATAATAGAATAAACCGGACTATACAAAAAAATAAATATTACGCCAAAAAAGACAAGGACTTGAACACCGAATTTTGCCGTTATAAATAAAAGGGAACCAAAAAGAATGGAAATAAAAAAACCAACGAAATCCCCTGTAACGCTATAATAAAAAAAAGTTGTTATGTGAATTATATATAGTGTTTGACCAATTACTCGTGGGGATCCGCTGTATGCACGAGGGCCAGCGGAAATAGTAAGCAAAGCCGGAGACACTATATAAGAAAGTGTAATAAGGAAAGAAAAATATGAGGGAACAATCATTTGAAAATAGTTTACCGACCAACTCACAAAGATATAAATTGCAAGAGCGTTAATTGTATCAAAAATTGCTCCTGTAATTTTTTCAATCTTTAAACTTTTCTCTTTACTAAATACTGACAGAAATAAATGATATAAATACGGGTAGGTATACTCATGATCCAGAACAACATTTGGTATTCGGTCCGGTATTTTGAAATTATTCTTGCGTATAGCATTTCCCATATACAAATGAAAAAATGTGTCTCCGCTGAAAGCGTAAGTAAACCCTTTTCTTGGTAAAGCTCTGATTGTAAAAGAGAATACTAAAAGAAGTGTAAGTATAACTATATCCAATATTATAACTCATTAAAAGGAATAAACCTTGCCCTATACCCAACAGCAAATTTCATCCAGTCAATCTCTAATTTAGTCCTTCTTTTGATGTATTTTTTTGTATTCAAATCAAAAATTGTTTGCTTTGAACCTAAATACTTATCTAAAGAATTGACTTTTTTAATAAATAAAAGATTGTCTTCTTCACTTTTAGTACTATTAATAAATTCTTCATCCTCATTTTCAAATAATGAAACCCTTGAGGTATAATTACTGTATTCAGAAGTAAATTCAAAAATAAAATTCTTAAGAAGTTCATATTTTTCATCTAATGTAATGGTTTTCCATCCATTCAATCTTTCGGTTATATCTACAGCCGGAATTCCGGAATAAGTATGGTATGGGATTGTTGACTTACTCACAACACTCCCGGACATTACAATTGTATTTTTTGCTAAAGTAACTCCCGGGGAAACTGTATGTCCAAATCCCATAAGCCATACATTATCCTCTATCGTTACGGGCTTCTCCGAAAAAAAACTACAACCTTCCAGTAACTCACCACTAGCCACATGTGTCCAAATTTGAGAATTGCCCATCCTGACATTATTTCCAATTTTTAAAAGTTCCGCACTATTTAGTATTGCAGACTGACCAATCCAGCAATTATATCCGATTGTAACCGGTTTATAACCACTGCACAATACTGAATTATACATTCGGCTGTAATCAAGCATACGAAATTCGGGAACCAGAATTTGGGAATTGTGTCCCACCAAAGATTCATCACCAATTACAAACTTTGACATTACTCCTTTAATAGCTTTTACAGTAACCCCTCTTTCTATGACTGAATTATTACCAAGAATAATTTTTTTAGCTTCAAGGATTACATCATCACCTATGAAAAAGTTGTCTGTTGTTTCAAAGTTTTCGCATCGTATCTTTACATTCTTTCCAAAAACTCCTCTTGTAATATTACTTAAATCAAGCTCACGCATTCTTATAATTTTTTTCAAACTCAGTTTTTAACTCAGAAACAACTGTGTTTACCTCAATCTCTGACATACCTGCATATAAAGGCAATGTTATACTAAGTTTCTCAGCAATATAGGAATTAGGAAAATCTTCATTTTTAATATTGTATTTCTCCCTGTAAAAATCCACATGCGCGGCCGAATGTGTTCCTTGACGGGTAATAATACCTTTCGATTCAAGGTTGACCATTATTTCATTTCTCACGTTATGCAAATTATCACAATTATTGAGTGAGGGGGTCTCAGGTTGAAACAGGCAAACGTATGATTGATATCCGTGTATATAATCAGGATTTTTATAAGGCAATTGGATCCACTCCAAACCATCTAACATTTCATCGTATAAGCTTGCTGCATAACGCCTTTGTTCCATAATCCTTTTAGCCTTATTCATTTGTGAAACTCCTAAAGCACCTTGAATATCGGTCATTCTAAAGTTGTATCCCAGATGCCTGTATTCAGCTAATAAAAATGAATACTTTTCACTATGGCGAGTGTAGTCTGATCTTGATGCACCGTGGTCACGTAACGTTCTGCATAGTGAATCCAATTCAGAGTTATTTGTAGTGATCATTCCCCCTTCACCTGTTGTAATTGACTTTCTTGGGTGAAATGAAAATGCGCCGCCATTACCGAAACTACCGGCATGTTTACCTTTATACCAAGAATCAAAAGCACATGCTGCATCTTCTACAATAAATAAATCTTTTTGTTTAGCAATTTCTACTATACTATCCATATCAGCCAGTAATCCAAATAAGTGAACCGGTATAATACCTTTTGTATCTCCATTAAGTCTCTCAGGAATTTTATTCACATCAATATTAAATGTATTCAAATCAACATCAACAAATACCGGTTTAGCTCCCATATACTCAACACAATTTGCAGTCGCAACCCACGTGAATGCCGGGACAATTACTTCATCACCGGGTTTAACATTTAATGCTGACATTAAAATGTGCAAAGCGGTTGTACAGGAAGTAGTAGCAATTGAATACTCTATGCCGCAGAACTCAGAAAACCTATCTTCAAATTCTTTTACAAACTTTCCCTGAACTACCCAGCCGCTTCTTAAGGGTTCCTGGATTATCTCAAGATCATCTTGTTCAAAAATGGCTTTTGTTATTGGGATCACTTAGATTATATTTTTTGAGGTCTAAAGCCATTGAGAAAGATCTTACACCACCACTCAAAGCTTAATAAAGACCAGATTAATAAACGGTGATTTATTTTTAAATTAACATGTTCATTAATAATGTTCTCGACAAAGTTACGATTTATGAATTCCTGGTAACAGGCACTCCTATCCATAAGGATATCCCTGACATACCCCAGGTTTTCACCGCGATACCAGGACTCATCGGGAGCTGAAAAACCCTGCTTTTCCCTTTTTAATACTTCATTCGGTATAAATGATCGCATGGCTCTTCTTAAAACATTTTTGCCATCGTCAAATCTTGAATGGATACTCTTTAATTTCTTTACTTCATTCTCATCAATTTTTTTCATTTTTTCTAATTTACTGAGCTTATAAGAGACCGGTATCTTCTGTGCAAAATTAACTAGCTCGTTGTCCATGAATGGGAATCTCTCTTCAAGTGAATGAGCCATAGCTAACTTATCACCTACTAGAAACAATCCATGTAAAAAAGTCTTTCCCTCAAAGTATAATGAATTTGCTATGTAATCTTCAGGTGAATCGTAAGATAATTTTTGATTAAAGGTGAATACTCTGGAAAAGACTTCAAACATGCTTTCTCCATTAAATTCTCGAATAGTATTCTCATTAAAAAAATCAGCTTTCTTGTCATCATTGACTGTCCTTTGCCAAAAATTGTAATATTCTTTAAAGAATTCCTCTCTGTTTAAAGATTTAAACACCCTATAATACCTCCAGGGATATCCGCCATATAATTCATCACCTCCAGCACCACTGAGGCAAACTTTTACAAATTTAGAAGATAGGCCCGCGATGTAATAATTGGGATATGACATCCCAAGACGTAAATCTTCAAGATGCCAGATCAGATCTGGCATTGACCATCGGATATCACCGGCATTAATTACCTGCTCATAATGCTCGGTTTTATAATAACTGGATATAATTTCAGCATCCCTTCTCTCATCAAAATTAGATTCCCTGCCTGTTACACTAGACATGTCAAATCCACATGTAAATGTTGCAAGGCGTTTTGTCTCTTCAGATGCTACGGCTGAAATTGAACCTGAATCCATTCCTCCGCTCAAATAACTGCCAACTCTTACGTCACCTACCATTTGTTTTTTGACTGCAGTTTTAAACAGCTTCAATGTCTCACTAACTGCTTCATCTTCAGTCATTTCATTATCTGTTTCTGAAAAATTATAATCCCAATAGGTATAACTTAAAATATCGCCGGTATCTCTTACAGTTAAAATTTTGGCCGGAGCTAAAAGCTGAACATTTTTAAAAAGCGTATGGAATCTAAACTGGTTCTGGAAAGTAAAATACTCATTCAAAGCGCTGTAATCAATTTCAACCTTAAAATCCGGATGATTTAAGAAAGCTTTGATTTCGGAAGCAAAAATAAGACGATTAGCACTTTTCCAAATGTAAACCGGTTTTATCCCATACCGGTCTCTAACCAGATAACATTCGTTTTTAGTTAAATCCCTTAGAGCAAATGCAAACATTCCATCCAGTTTTGGGATAACATCAAGTCCCCATTCCTTATAACCGTTCAAAATAACTTCGGTATCCGTGTTGGAATAAAAAGAATAACCCTTTTTTTCCAGATCTTTTCTAAGCTCTTTAAAATTATATATCTCACCATTGTAAGTAATTACCTGTTTATTGTCACTTGTAACCATTGGTTGGTGACCCGCAGAAGTTAAATCTATAATTGAAAGTCTCCTGTGACCAAAACCAATAAATTCGTCAACATATTCTCCTTTATCGTCAGGACCTCTGTGCTGTAGAGCATCTGTCATGCTTTTTAATACAGATAAGTCAACTGGATTTCTGTCAAAATTAATTATACCGGTTATACCGCACATTACAATGCTTCCATCCTTCTTACCTCTAATTCTTTTTTATGTTCACGTCTCCATTCTATTAATTTCCGCATACCTTCTTCTACATCAATTGACCATTTAAACCCAAGGTCTTGCTCTGCTTTCTCAGTACTGCCAATACGATTTGTTACAAACGATAACCCTTCAGGCTCGTATTCAATTTCCAGGTCTGAACCGGTTATATCTATTAAAAGCTCAGTAAGTTCTTTAATTGAGGTCCCTATTCCTCTGCCGATATTATAGCAATTTCCGGTTATCTCCGATATCATCGCACAAATGTTCGCCTTTGCAACATCTTCAACCGAGATAAAATCAAACTTTTGTGAGCCATCTCCAAAAACAATTGTTTTTTGACCCTTTTCGATTCTATCCAGAATTTTGTGCATCACAGCTATATAAGCACCTTTGTAATCCTGTCTGGGGCCATATACATTCATATATCTAAGACCGGCCCAATTTAACCCGTATCTTTTACCCATTGAAATAAACATATGCTCACCAGCTATTTTAGTTGCACCGTAAAATGTTTCATTGTTATTAGGATGCTCCTCGGTCATTGGTATCTCAAGAGCATCTCCATAAACTGATGCGCTGGATGAATATACTACTCTTTTCACATTTTGGGATATAGCAGCTTCTATAACATTAAATGTCCCTTTTATATTTACTTCAAACGCAGATCGCGGGAATTCGTAACAATGCAGCAGCCAGAGTGCGGCAAGATGAAACACTCCGTCTATTCCTTCCATTGCTTTATTAAGTATATCTGTTTGAAGTATATCCCCTCCAATTTCAAATATTTTGCATCTGGGATCTTTAAGAGCATCATCTAGATTATCCCTTTTACCTCGGGAAAAATTATCGAAAACAATTACTTCTTTAACATCTTTATTTAAAAGTTGATCAACTACGTGTGATCCTATAAAACCGCCGCCGCCTATTACTAAAAATTTTTTCCCTTCTAAATTCATTTATATTTTTTTTAAATTTATATTTTCCGGAAAATCCCACTCAGATTTTGTATTCACATTTGCCAATACCTTCCCCCACCTATAGTAAGCATCTTCACTTTCTTTCATGTTCCCTACTGTGAAATCTGCTACATTGCTTACATTATCATATGGAAAACCCTGCCTATCCATCAATACAAGTGTAATAAAATAAATACCGGGGAGAAAATTTTGGTTTAATTTTACCTCAAACTCATGATATCCGGGCTTAACGTTTACCCATGTATTAAAATCATCACTTGTCGATGAGTACGAGATTTTGTCGTCATTACTAGATCCAATAAGAATAACAAAAGTACCGTCTGTTATTTCCCTGAATACCTCAATTCCAACGTTTAAAGTCATCTCCTGGTGATATGAAAAATAATCCGTTACTTGGCCTGAATTATTCTTTAATTGAACTCTCCTAAAATACGCTACGCCTTTATTATAATCATTCCTGGGAAAGTTTTCCGGAATTAATCCGTCAACTATTTGAGCCTTGTAAGCATTCATATAATCATCGATAACTCTTTCTGTATTCCCATCGGATATTACTCTTCCCTCTTTCAATAAAACGGCTCTGGAACATAGATTCTTAATTGCGGACATATTATGCGATACAAACAAAATTGTTCTACCCTCTGATGTTATACTTTCCATTTTACCCAAACACTTCTTCTGAAATTCCGCATCTCCTACAGCAAGTACTTCATCTACTATTAATATCTCCGGCTCTAAATGAGCGGCTACTGCAAATGCAAGCCTGACCTTCATTCCGCTTGAATATCTTTTTACAGGTGTATCCACAAATTTTTCTACACCGGAAAAATCAACGATCTCATCAAATTTTTTATCAACTTCTTTTTTTGTCATCCCAAGAATCGTTCCGTTCAAATATACATTTTCCCGTCCGGTGAGTTCCGGATTAAAACCTGTTCCCACTTCCAAAAGACTTGCTACTCTCCCAAATATCTCAACCTTTCCTCCGGTTGGTTCTGTAATATTAGAAACTATTTTTAAAAGTGTGCTTTTGCCGGCACCATTTTTACCAATAATTCCGAGCACCTCCCCGGTTTGTACATCGATAGTAACATCTTTTAGCGCCCAAACAATATCAGCACTGTTCT
>CALGOI010000235.1 GCA_937959065.1 uncultured Ignavibacteriota bacterium
GAGATTTTTTATAGAGATTAACTTCATCCCGAATTTCTTTGCAATTTTACTCAGTTCAGGGAGCCTTGCCATTTCTCCATTTTCTTTAAGCACCTCACATAATACGCCGGCAGGGTAGTGTCCTGCTAATCTTGCAAGATCTACAACCGCCTCAGTATGACCGGCTCTTCTTAATACACCGCCGGGTGTTGCCTTCAGAGGAAAAATATGACCGGGTCTGCCAAGATCAGAGGGATTAGTATCCTTATCTATCAAAGCGCGAATCGTTTTATCCCTGTCAAAAGCAGATATTCCTGTTGATGTATCTATTTTATAATCAACGCTGATGGTAAACGGGGTTTCGTGCAAGGATGTGTTTATATTTGTCATCATATCCAGCTCAAGTTCTTTCAGCCGGTCTTCTTCCATTGGAACACACATCAAACCTCTTGCATGCTTGGTGAGAAAATTAACAAGATCAGGAGTACATTTCTCGGCAGAGAATATCATATCCCCTTCGTTTTCACGGTCCTCATCGTCGACGACTATAACGATCTTTCCATCACGAAAATCCTTAATAGCCGATTCAATAGAATCAAATTTAAAATTTTCTCTTGTTTTACTCATATTATTTTCGCGGTTCTTCGTGTTCCATTACACCTTTAATGGTTGCAATCGAAGTTCTCTCTACGGTTAAATTTACATTGTTAGCAACTCTCACAATAACTGTCTTGTCAGTTAGTTCCTCCACAGTTCCATGAAGACCGCCTGCTGTGATAACTTTATCACCTTTTTTAATTGCACTAAGAAGATTCTGTCTTTCTTTCTGTCTCTTTTGCTGTGGTCTTAATATTAAAAAATAGAAGACAAGAATTATAAGCACAAACGGGAGTAGTGAGGTTAAGATGCTCTCAAAACCGCCGCCCGGCTGCTGTTGCAAAATAATTAGTAATTTCTCCAAAAATTTATTCCCTCCTTAAGGAATATATGTTATTTATTATTTGAATTGTACTTTTCCAAAAACAATCTTTTAAACTCAAGAAACTTACCTTCTTCTATTGCCATTCTCATATCTCTCATTAGCTTTAAATAAAATCCTATATTATGTATCGAAGCGAGCTGAAAGCCCAGTATTTCATTCGACATCATAAGATGTCTCAAATATGACAGTGTGAAATTATTTGATGTATATGTTTCACACTCGTCATCCGGTGAATCAAAATTATTTTTATAAGCTGCGTTTTTTAAATTAATCTCACCGTAAGTTGTAAACAATCTTCCATGCCTTGCATTTCGTGTCGGCATTACACAGTCAAACATATCTACTCCCCTCTCAACACACTCTATCAAATCAATTGGAGTACCAACACCCATTAAATATCTGGGCTTGTCAATATGCATGATATCCGTACAATAATCTGTGATATCGTACATTAACTGGTTTTCTTCCCCAACAGCAAGACCACCAATCGCGTTTCCATCAAAATCATACTCTGCAAGTTGTTCGATGCTTATCTTTCGCAAGTCCTTGTAAACACTCCCCTGGTTAATTGAGAACAATCTCTGTTTATAGCCATATTTGGGATTGGTTTCTGAGTAATGCTTATAACACCTGGCTTCCCAGCTTGTAGTAAGTTTAATCGACTTTTCAGCAAGCTGTTTATCTATCGGGTAACTCATACATTCATCAAGCGGCATCATAATGTCACTTCCTATGGTACGCTGAATATCTACTACCTTCTCAGGAGTAAAAAATTGTTTTGAACCATCCAGATGGGACGTAAATTCAACACCGTCTTCAGTGATCTTTTTCAGAGTGCCCATGCTAAACACCTGATAACCGCCACTATCCGTTAATATGCTCTTATCCCAGTTCATAAACCTGTGTAGACCGCCTGCCTCACTCATCACATCCATTCCCGGTCTCAGATACAGGTGGTAAGCGTTACCAAGAATGATCCTTGTATCAAATTCATCCAGCTCTCTTTGCTCAACAGCTTTTACGGTTCCGAGAGTACCCACCGGCATAAATACCGGGGTTTGTATTTCCGAATGAGCAGTGTTTATTACACCTGTTCTCGCCTTTACACCGGCTTCACTACTATTTGAAAGAACTCTGAAAAATTCTTTTTCAGCCATTTAATCAACGGGTTAAAAGTCCGCTACTATAAAAAGAAGAACATCACCGGATTTATCTCGCGGTGATGTTCTTAAAAAAATTTTTATGTAAAATTAATATAAAAAGTTCATAACATTCAGAAAATTAATCCTGAAATAATACTCTGTAACCCTTCTTATCGATAGTTCTGAGAGCTTTAGCAGAAACTCTTACGGTTTCCCATCTCTTTTTTCTCTCATTCCAAAGCTTTCTCTTTTGAAGATTCGGCTGCTGAACTCTGCGCGTCTTATTATTAGCGTGAGAAACGTTGTTCCCTCATAACGTTTTCTTTCCTGTTAATTGACAAACTTTAGACACTGTCTGGTTCTCCCGGGTTTATTTATCCTTTGTAAGGTTTATAAGTTGATTCATACACCAATGCGTTCCTGTCCAAAAACTTAACTGTACCTTTTTCAGTTTTTACGGACTCTACTAGCCTGACGTTAATAAGTTTTGTTTCTTTTTCGGTATCGGGGCAAATTACTACTCTTTCTGCGTTACCTTTACCTCTGTTTAATTTATCAGCAAATGATTGTACTTTAGCCATAATTATTTAATAATTTAACTGTTAAATATACTTCAATTAGAAATCAAAATAAAGAAAATTATTTCGCCACTGCCTCGGCAATTCTTGCGTTTACGCCGCTTTTTTTAACATTCATAGCGGTAAAAATCATGTTTTTAATGGCTTCCGGAGTGGATTTTCCATGTCCTATTATCGATATCCCGTTTACTCCTAAAAGCGGTACTCCGCCGTACTTCTGGTAATCAAAATCACTCATAATCGTTTTTAGAGTCTTATACATCATACCTACCCATAACTTCTTAAAAATATTCTCTGATGCGTAATTCTTAAACTTATTTTTTAGAGTTGTAGGGACGCTCTCAGCGAATTTAAGGATTATGTTCCCTACAAAACCGTCACAAACTATCACATCAACAGTTCCCGCTAATATATCCCTGCCTTCGACATTTCCGATGAAATTCAATTCAGACTTTTCCATCAAATCATGAGTTTCAAATGTAAGCTCATTGCCTTTAGATTTCTCCTCGCCAACACTTAAAAGACCTACTGTCGGGTTTTTAATTCCAAGAACGTGATTCATATATATGCTGCCCATTAGTCCAAATTCCAGCAAGTGCTGAGGTTTACAATCCACCGATGCTCCAACGTCGAACAGCATAGTCTTGCCTTTATCGTGAGGGAAAAGCGCTCCAATGGAGGGTCTTCCTACACCTTTTATCCTACCGAGTTTTAAAATCGAAGCTGCCATCATTGCGCCTGTATTTCCAGCACTTATTGTACCGTCTGCCTCTCCCCTTTTCTGAACATCCAGAGAAACCACAAGGGATGAATCCGGTTTATTCTTGTAGCTTTCCGTCGGAGAGTCTGTCATCGTAACGACTTCATTTGCGTTAATGATCTTTATTCCGTCACCGGAATAGCTTCGTTTTGACAACTCTTGTTTTAAAACTTCTTCTTTGCCAATGAGCAATACTTCCAATTCATTTTTCTTCACATTCAAAGCCTCAATTGCTCCGTCAATTTCATTACCCGGAGCATAATCACCGCCCATAGCATCAACAGATACTCTTATCTTTTCACTCATTTTCAGTAATATATTAAACGGTAATGAATTGCTTACTTCTTGGGAATCTCTACGCTTTTGCCATCGTAGAAACCGCATGACGGACAAACCTTGTGTGTTAACTTAGGTTCACCGCAATTAGGGCAAGTCATCAATGAAGGAGATGCTGATTTATAATGCGTTCTTCTCTTTCTGCCTCTTGATTTTGACTGTCTTCTTTTCGGATGTGCCATTTTTTATATCTTTGTTATTTCTTTAGTTTTTTTAATTCATCCCAGATGGGATTACTTTTTTCTTCGTGATCTGTCTGTGTGATCTCGTCAATATTCTTTTTACAATAAGTACAAACTCCGTCCTCTTCCGGCGGAACTTTCCTCATTGGAGCGCTAAGGATTATATAATCCCTGACATCCTCTTTTATGTTAATCTTGTGTGTATTTGGCGTTATGAATTTTAGGTTGTCTTCATTGGATTCAACCTGTGACTCACTGGAAAACTCATACTTATAAATAAGATCAAATTCCGTTAAGAGATCTGTCTTATAATTTTCCAGGCACCTGTCACATTCAAAAATAACTCCAGACCTGACTTCTATATCCAGGTTAAACTGATTCGCCATTTTGTAAAGAACAACGTTAACTAAAACCTTTTTATCATTATCTAACCAATCAATGTCAAAATCTTCAGCCGGTTCTTCAAAATCAAACCGGTGCTCACCGTCCTTTAAATTTGAAATATTTATTTCCATCTCGCATACGTAAATAAAATTCTTATTACTCGCCTATCAATTCTTTATAAGCAGCTGCATCCAACAGATTATCATACTGGCTCTGATCACTGAACTTAACCTTAATAATCCACCCTTCACCGTATGGATCTTCGTTAATCAAAACGGCTTTTTCCTGAAGAGCAAGATTTATGTCCTGTAAATCACCTGACATTGGTACGTAAATCTCGGAAACAGTTTTCACTGCTTCAATAGAACCAATCGGGTCGCCTGCGTTTACTTCTTTTCCAAGAGATTCCGTAATATCGACATAAATAACATCTCCAAGCTCTCCCTGCGCATAATCGGTAATGCCTATTACCGCTGAGTCTCCGTCAATTCTTACCCATTCATGCTCACTTGTGTACTTCAGATTTTCAGGTATATTCATATCTGTAAATTAACAAGTTTTTTTGATAGCTTTCAAT
The DNA here is from genome assembly GCA_937959065.1 of uncultured Ignavibacteriota bacterium. Taxonomy (GTDB): domain Bacteria; phylum Bacteroidota; class Ignavibacteria; order Tepidaquicellales; family Tepidaquicellaceae; genus JAEYVS01. The sequence continues at coordinate 4,921 of CALGOI010000235.1, forward strand.
TTACTTATTAAATATATGTTATTCAATTCATAAAATTGTCAAAACCTTTACCATATAACCAATATGTAGTCCTTTCAAATTTTCAGTAATTTATTTCAAAATTGTTTATGGTCTATTTTTTAGGTTTGTTTTTTCAAGTATTTCCTAGACAAATGAATTTCATTTACTTTTTTTCCCGCTCTTAAAATATAAAATGAAAGTTGTAATATAAGCTTGACGGATGATTTGTACAAATCGAAAAAGGTTATATACGTATATATCCTTTTTTATAAAATCCTCTTATTAATTAACAACTTATTTACATTTAAATTTAAGCATATAAATTCTATCTTAGGGTTTGTTTACAATTTTACACATTTTTTTAGTTTGAAGACAGCTAACGAAATAAGAAACACATATATAGATTTTTTCAATGAGAGAGGGCACAAAATAGTCCCTTCATCACCCGTAGTACCCTTCGATGATCCCACACTACTATTTACAAATGCTGGAATGAACCAGTTCAAGGATGTATTCCTTGGTACAGGTATGCGTGATTACAAAAGAGCGGTCGATTCGCAAAAATGCATACGCGCAGGCGGAAAACACAATGACCTGGAAGAAGTCGGACGTGACGGTTATCATCACACGTTTTTTGAGATGCTGGGTAACTGGTCATTTGGAGATTACTACAAGAAGGAAGCAATTAAATGGGCATGGGAGCTATTAACAGAGGTATATAATCTTCCTAAAGAGAAATTATGGGCAACAGTTTACAAAGACGATGATGAAGCAATGGAGCTGTGGAAAACAGAAACCGACATTAACCCGGATCACATACTTAAATTTGACGAGAAAGATAACTTCTGGGAGATGGGAGACACAGGACCGTGCGGACCATGCTCGGAGATACACATCGACATGTCGGAAAACGGATGCAAGCCGGAAGACATAAACGCAGGTAAAGAGGATGTAATTGAAATATGGAACCTGGTATTCATACAGTACAACAGGGATGAAAAAGGAAACCTGAACCCGCTTCCGAAAAAGCACGTCGATACGGGAATGGGATTCGAACGGCTGGTAAGAGTAATGCAGGGTGTAAAATCAAATTACGAAACAGACCTCTTCAAACCGATCATCGATAAGATCTGTGAATTAACCGGCAAGAAATACGAAGGTGAAAACGTTTATCCAATCAGCGCAATAGCAGATCACATAAGATGTCTTACTTTTGCAATTACAGACGGAGCAATTCCTTCGAATGAAGGACGTGGATACGTTTTGAGAAGGATATTAAGGCGCGCTTCCAGATTAGCAAGAAAACTCGGATACGAAAATCCAATGTTATACGAGATTGTGAACACTGTAGTGGATAATTTTTCTGACGCCTATCCGGAGCTGCTTGAGAGAAAAGACTTTGTTAAGGATGTTGTTAGATCGGAAGAAGAAAGTTTCAATGTTACGCTAGATCGCGGAATTGAGCTCTTTAATGAAGTAGCAGGCAAACTGTCTCAATCCGAATCTAAGGTTTTCCCGGGAGAAGATGCATTTAAGCTGTATGATACATACGGTTTCCCTCTCGACCTGACACAAGTAATGGCAGAAGAGCGTGGCCTGCAAGTTGATATCGACGGATTTAATGTTGAAATGACCAAGCAAAAGGAAAGAGCTAGGGAAGATAGAAAGGAAAAGAGTATCTTTCTTGAGGCAGAAGATGAGGTAAGCAATAATCTCGATACAAAATACGACCCTTATAATCCAACAGGTGAAGGTGTTGAAACGGTAATCTACAATCCATCAAAGATAGAAGATTCTGATATGTTTACCGGGTTTTTGGCTGTTAATCCGTTCTATGTTGAATCCGGCGGACAGATCAGTGATACCGGTAAGCTTAAGACAGATACAGGCGACGTTGAGATAGTGGACGCGAAGAACAATACTATGATATATTTCAGGAATCCACACAATGTGAAGCTTCACAATCTTGACAAAGTAAAAGCCGTTATCGATTATGACAGGCGTTTGGATATACAACGTAACCATTCAGCTACTCACTTAATGCACGAAGCTTTGAAACGCGTGCTTGGTGATCATGTTAAGCAGATGGGTTCACTGGTACATAATGAATATCTTCGGTTCGACTTCCCTCACTTCAAGAAACTTGAGGACCTCGAGATCAAAGAAATAGAGGATATGGTAAATGACTATGTCAGGCAAAATGTCGAGGTCGTTACACAACAGATGAGTATAGAGGAAGCAAATAAGATTCCACACGTCAAGAAATTCTTCGGAGAAAAGTACGGTGACATAGTAAGAGTTGTGACCATAGACCCGACATTCAGTATAGAGTTTTGCGGCGGTACACACGTAGTAACTACAAATGATATTGGGTTATTCAAGATCATTAAGGAAGAGAGTATATCATCGGGAACAAGACGTATCTTCGCACGAACAGGAAAGGGCATCATAAAACTAATCGACGACAAATTAAGCGACATCGAGAATCTCCTTGAAAACCTTCCCGATAAATACCGTAAGGGATTCAGGTCCGGGCTGCAGGAATTCGAGAACGATTTCAAAGCAGTCGATTATAAAGATGTAAAGCTTCTTCAGAGTCTATTAGCTTACCAGGATAAAACAACAGCCGGGCTGGAGGAGATGCGTGAAAAATACCTCGAGGAGAAAAAGCAGGCAGAGAAAGAGCTGCTCAAACAGAATCTTTCAAAAGCACTCGCACAACTCGATGAGCTTGTCTCTAAGGCTGAAGATTACAACGGAGTTAAGATACTTTCGGCTAAGATGGATCTTGGTACGATGGACGAGCTAAAGGAAGTTGGTGAAGCTATGCGCAGCAAGCTGCAAAACGGAGTCGGATTGATAGCAATGGTGAATGACAGTAAAATAAACCTTGTCTGCAGTGTGAGTGACCCTTTAATAGGTAAAGGACTGAACGCCGGGCAACTTATTTCCGGAATTGCCAAAGAGCTTGGCGGCGGCGGTGGCGGAAGGCCTAACCTTGCGACCGCGGGCGCAAAGGATTTGGATAAACTCGATTCGGTACTGAGTAATTTCCCAAACATAATAAAAGAAAAGCTCGCATGAAGATAATAATTCCTGTAGCCGGAGTAGGTAAACGTCTTCGTCCCCATACACTATCAAATCCAAAACCGCTTTTAAATGTTGCCGGCAAGCCAATGATTCACTTCATAGTCGAGCAGATCATCAAAGAAAGGATAGCAAACGAATTCGTTTTTATCACAGGATACATGGGTGACAAGATACGCGATTATATTGACAGCACTTTTTCGGATAAGGCTAAATTCGAATACATCGAGCAGAAGGACCCTAAAGGCCTCGGACACGCGATCTATCACGCAAAACCTTTTTTCAAAAAGAACGAAGAAGCTTTTATTATACTGGGTGATACCCTGTTCGATGTAAATTTGAAAGAACTCGTCGATAGTGAGCATTCCGTAATCGGTGTTAAGGAAGTCGATGACCCGCGGAGATTCGGTGTAGTTGAGAAAGACGGGAGCGGATTTGTAACAAAATTCGTCGAAAAGCCAAAATCAAAAAAGGTATCGAAATCCAATGAAGCGATTGTCGGATTATATTATATCAAGGATTCTAAATCACTTTTCTCGGCACTTAATTCAATAATGAAATCGGATATTAAGACAGGCGGTGAGTACCAGCTCACTGATGCTCTGGAGAAGATGTTGAAGGGGAAAGGAAAGTTTACTACCTATCACGTGGAAGGCTGGCTCGACTGCGGTAAGGCTGAAACATTACTTGAAACAAACCGTTATCTATTAGAAAAACTTCACGGAAAGAAGAAATATAAGAATTTAAAAGGAGCAAAGATCATACCTCCTGTTTACATTGGCAAGAAGGTTAAATTTGAGAATAGTATTATTGGTCCATTTGCGACAATAAATGACGGATGTTATATAATTAACAGCACAATTGAAAATAGTATTATAGGGGATGAGTGCAACATAGAAAACAGCAAACTAAGCGATTCGCTTGTAGGAAATGAATCAGACATTAAAAACGTAAAACTAAGCATCAATACAGGGAAAAATTCAGAAATAAATTCTAAATAAATCCAATCATTAATATGAGCTCATCTGATAATTTCACAGCATTCAGCGACAGGTTTTTGAAATCGTATTTTGATATCCATCCGGGTTCAGCGGTGTATATGGGTGTACACGAGTATGACAGCAAATTACCGGATTATTCAAAGAAAGGAATAGCCAAATCAATATCGCTATTTGATGGATACCTGAAGGAGTTAGAGGAATTCAATTACGATGAATTATCAAGGGATGAGAAGTACGATTATGAGATTATTAAATGGACTATTGATTCATACTTATTCGATGCGAAAATTTTAAAATCTCATGAAATAAACCCCATGATATATACCTATGCATTAGGTTCTCTCAACACAATACTTGGTAAAAACTACGCGCCATATGAAGAAAGAGCAGGCTCAATTCTTACTCTTATGGAAAATCTTCCTATTGTTTTTGAGTATGCTAAAGAAAATTTGAACGAGGTAGTACCGTCTATTTATTGTGATTACGCGAAAAGGTTTTCCACAGGATATATAAACTTCTTTGAACATGACCTGAAAAAATCTATTGAAGAGAGCGGTAATGAGGATCTGTTAAGCCGATATAAAAGACATGTCGACATAGCTACCGTAGCTTTCAGAGATTTTGTGAAATTTATTGAAGAGAAGCTTGTTCCGAAAGCGGATGACAGCTTCCCTCTCGGCGCTGAAAAATTCGAACAAATGCTTAAGCATTCTGAGTTGATAGATTTCTCGCTGGACGAGCTCAAACAAATGGGTGAGAACGAGCTAAACCTGCTAAAAGAAAAAATGAACGATCTTTTAATCAAGCATGATCTGGTAGGCAAGCTCGATACAATAGACGATGAACATCCAACCGAGGAAAACCTGATATCAGAAACTGAAGGTACACTCCTCGAATTAACTGAGTTTATTAAAGAAAAGAACATAGTCGATGTTCCTGAGAAACTTAATTGCAAGGTTGTTGAAATGCCGGAATTCATGAATATAGGTTTCGCAGCTATGGGAACTGCAGGTCCATTTGAAGACACAGACGAATCTTTTTATTATATAGCACTGCCTGACAAAGAGTGGAATCAGGAAAAGAAAGATGAATGGCTTGCATTATTTAATTACCCCACGCTTAAGTTAATATCCATTCACGAAGCATTCCCGGGACATTACATTCATTTAATGACCTCGTATGAAAACGCATCGAAGATAGCAAATACTTTCATCAGCTACTCGTATGTAGAGGGCTGGGCTCACTATACGGAAGAAATGATGATAGACGAAGGGTATGACCTGGACGATCCCAAAGTACGCTACGCGCAACTGAAAGAAGCTCTGATAAGATGCTGCAGGTATTTGGTTGCCATAGGATTGCATACCGAAGGAATGACGATAGACGAAGCAACCGAATTCTTCATGAAAAACGCACATATGAATGAAACAACAGCAAGGCAAGAAGCTGAAAGAGGCACTTACGATCCCGGTTATATTAACTATACTCTTGGAAAGATACTCTTAAAAAGAATGCGGGATAAATTCTTCGCAAAATTTAACGGGAAATATTCTTTAAAAGATTTTCACAACAAGATAATCTCGATCGGAGGACCTCCCTTCAAGATCGCTGAAAAGTATGTTCTAGAAGAGAACTAAAGCAAAAAGCCCTCATAAAGAGGGCTTTTTTTATTATCTATAAGTTAAAATTAAAGAAGTCACTCGCTCCCGCCGATATCGTAAATGCCCTCTTAGTACCATACACATTTGTATCACGTTTTAGTAAAGGTATTGCTCCGGAAAGATTCAGACCCCAGTTTTTACTAACCAGATAGGTCAATGATGCCTGCACGTTCAGCTGTAAGAAGTCACTATCCCCTATTTCTACGAATTGTTCAGGATTAGAGCCCTGTATCACTACTTTTGATTCAGCCAGTCTCTTTATAGCAAGGAGTTCGGTATTGATAATCAGTTGTTCATCAGCCGGGAAATTATAACCCATCCTTAATAGAACATCAGGTGACCTCTCGAGCATTGTGTAGTCATTGGTGCTGTTTCCAAATGGTATCTGTGCGGCAACTGTAAATGCAAACTGAGTTACGTTATAGGTTACGCCAAGTAAAAGGTCGTTTGTGCCAAGTCCACTCTGATAAGCAAGCGGAAGAGAGTCGCCAAGGTTCGCCGAACCTGTCGCGAACTTACCACCAACCTGGAAATCTATCGAAGAATATTGATTGATCGGGTTGTTGTAGTTAAAACCGATGATCAAATCTCCCGGTCCGCTGAAGCTTCCCGCGGGGCCACTCTGGAAATTGAATGGCATAGTAATACTACCCGTGATATTCTTTGATAAAGCGAAATTACCCTGCGCGAAAATGCTGTTGTAAGTAATATCGTCATCCTTACCACTGTACCCCACCCTGTCACCAAACGTAAATGAGCTGTTGGTGTGCGTTTCCTCTTCTTCCGTGTGCTTATGGCTGCCGATAGAGCAGACACCCGCATCGGAACATTGTGAGTAAGCGTTATTTTGGATTACGAAAAATAATAGGACAATACTTAAAATGATAAAAACCTTCTGGTTTCTCATATTAAAATTGTTTGTTTGTAAAAAACTATAAAACGATTAACTTTCCTGCATTCTTTTGGATAGGAATAACTCGGCAAGCACACACGCTATGGCTATAAGTAAAAAATAAATCGAAAGGTCTTTCCCTACTCTTGCCTCATTAATTTTAAATTGTAACTCCCCAGCTTCTGTAATAATTCCCACGTTTTCAAAGCCCCTTGACCTGAAGTAACTCTCTATATCACCGTCACCCATTTTCTCCAGGTTGCTTTCAAATGATGATTTATTCACAGCAAAAGCAAACTCATTCCCGGCTGAATCAGTCAGTGTGTAAATGCCTGCCATTTCGGAATAATTGTCGTATGGGAACGCAAAGTAGCCGGATGAAACGAGTGGTTTATCCAGTTCGATCACTTCTCTGCCGGGATTTTCGATTTTTGTTATTAAGCCCAGATTACGTGTATTAACGATATTAATATTACCGACAGTGTAATTCTTTTTATAATCGAAGTTATTGCCGAGATAGAATACGCTCCTTATCACCAGAGGCGCGAAGATGGGCTTTAAAGGATAATCTGACATTGTAAGATCGGCTGGTACTGATGAGATAAGTATCTTACCGTCACCCAGCTTACTTTCGACCAGGAAATCTTTCTTGTTGTTCAAAGACATTATCGAATTAGCTCCCTCCCCTCTTACTATGTCATAGTAGCTGCGTATATTCGGGGTTTCTATATTTGAAACATCCGTTGTAATCGAAAGCTTTTCATTCTTAAATACCTCCGAAAGTAATGGATGTTCATAGTCCAGCTTTTCAAATCCAAGCCCGTTCGTAAAATCTATACCGTTTACATCCTGCTTTCCGTTAATTCGTACTGAATTAAACTTAGAGAGCAGTACCTCGTTGTAGTTGTTTATATCGATATCTGTCGAAGGAAATATGAACACTCCCCCACCATTTTCCACGTAATTCTTTAAGTTCAATGCTTCATCTTCAGTGAATTGCCGCTTTCCAGTAATGATCACAAGATCTTTTGAAGAAAGATCACCACTAATTGTACTTCTTTGTTCAGCATTCACAAACTTTTCCCTGTTAAATACAGAATCAGATAGTAGTGACTCGGCTGAACTAAATGCAGCTTCAATAAACCTGCCCGACGAAGGGTCATCTGCGATCATCAGAACGTTAAACACCTCCGGTATGTATAGAGAGAAATATATCCTGTTATCATCGGTTATCTCGTCTTCGCTTGCATCGCTTTGGGCAAGCTCTATGTAGCCGGTTAAACTCCCCGAACTTTTCGGAGTAAAATCGAACTCAACTTCATTGTTCGAGAGTGAACCCGCATCGGAAACTTTTTCTGTTACCCTCTCACCATTTACAAAGAGTGACAGAGTTTTATTCATCACATTGAACTTGTTGTGATTTGTAAGCTTCACTCTGAGTTTTACATTCCTGTTCTTATCGACTATCTTAGATACGATTTCAAATTCATCCAGCGATAAGTTATTCGGTTCTCTTTCACCGAGGTTCACCAGGTAAAGATTTACGTCTTCGTTACTTAAACCACTAGCATTTCCGCCTTCAGTATTGAAATTCCCGTTTTGGAAGTCTGATATAATGTAAACTTCTTTAGTAAGGTTTCTGCTGTTTCGGATGAGCTCGTTTGCAAGCAGTACGACCTCTTCCATCGACGCAGACTTGTCGGATAGTTCTAGCTTACCAGCGCTGTCGAGTATATCCTCAAAGCTATCGTAAAATATATTCTTTGTTTTCATTTTGACTTCAGAAGTCGGGATGAAGTACACTTCATCATTTTCCTTGTAATTCGAGAGGATGCTCTCCAGAGTTTTCTTTGCCCGCTCAAAGTAACTGCCCTTTTCATCCTTTACATTCATGCTGAATGAATCATCGAGAAAAATAAGTACGGTTTTCTGTCCGGAATCATTACCCGCGAATCCCTTATAAACCGGCTTCGCAAACGCCAGTACGAGGAATATTATTGCCAGGCAGCGTAAGAGGAGTAGAATAAGTTGTTTAAGCTTGATTCGCTTAAGTTTAGTCTTCTGCAGCTCTTTTATGAACATCAGGGTGCTGAATTCCATTTTTTGCACTTTCCTGAGGTTAAAAAGATGAATAAGTACCGGAATGGATACGGCAGCAAGACCAAATAATATTGCAGGATTTAAAAAACTCATTTAAATATTACGCTCTTATAAATTGTTTTTACTAATATAAGGTTTTATTTTAGTGATAATAAAACACTTAAAAAAATTAAGAATTTAAGTATTATAGACTCTTGGACTATAAAAACTGTATAATTTTTTTAAATGGTGACCCTCCACGAAAGAAGGTTGTCAAAAAATACGTCAGAAAGTCATCATTTGTTTTATGCGCTGATGGCGGAGCAAATTACATATCAAAATATAACATGATGCCAAATGCAATTATAGGTGACATGGACTCCATCAAACAGCCGCTTTTAAAAAAATATAAGAAAAAGAACGTCGAAATAATCGAGATCTCTGAGCAGGAAACCACTGATTTTGAAAAGAGCCTGAATCATTGTATTGATATGGGCTTCGATACCGTATACGTTTTCGGCGGTGCCAGTCCTCGTGACGACCATACACTAAATACATACAGTGTAATGAAGCGGTAAGAAATTAAAAATAGTTTTAATTGATAATAATTTTGAGATCTCATTCATAAATAAACATACTACCTTTAACTATAAAAAAGGCAAGCTGGTTTCACTGCTTCCATTAGCCCGCGCAACCGGGGTAACAACAAAAGGATTAGAATACCCGCTAAGAGGTGAGACGCTTGAGCTTGGGATGAGGGAAGGTACGCTAAACAGGGCAACTGCTCAGAATGTGTCAATTTCACTTAAAACCGGGAGTTTGATCTTATTTAAAAAGCATTTTTTATAATTTTATAAACTGATGGTTAGCTTTTCGATATACGATTATCTTATAATAGAATTATACTTTGCGGCTGTCTTGTTTATTTGATTTGGCAAAAAATCTTCAGATAAAAGCACGGTTGATTATATTGTTGCAAGATGAGTCGTAAGAATGAT
>CALGOI010000236.1 GCA_937959065.1 uncultured Ignavibacteriota bacterium
TTTTCCTTTTGCATAGCAGGACTTAGAAGATAATTCTCCTTCAGCCTTTTAAACACATTCTCCACATCGATAATCGCATCGTCCACCAGGGCTCCTATTGCAATTGCCATTCCACCAAGGCTCATAGTATTTATAGTAAACCCAAGCCATTTCAAAGTAAGAACTGCAGTTACAAGCGATATCGGAATAGCAATGAGGGATATCACCGTCGCTCTTGTATTCATAAGGAATATGGCGAGAACAATTATTACGAATATTGAACCCTCTATCAGCGTTTTTGTAACATTGCTTATAGAAGCATCGATAAAATCTGCCTGCCGGAATATATTAGTATTTATATTTACATCTGCCGGAAGATTCTCCCTAAGTTCTTTTATCGTTTCATCAATCTTTTCAGTAAGTTCCAGCGTATTGGTATTTGGCTGCTTCATCACAGACATAATAACTGCGGGACTCCCGTTGAGCGACCCGTCTCCGATCTTTACCGCGGGAGTTATCTTTATATCGGCGATATCTTCAAGTTTGACAGGGTAATTATTAACTACCTTTACAACCGACTTGCCCATTTCATCCACCTGGTTGGTCCTGCCTATACCCCTGATTATATACTCCTGGTAGTATTGATTCAGAAAACCGCCAGAAGCATTCTGGTTGAGATTCTTTGATGTCTCTATCACTTCATCCAGTGACACTCCATAGTAACTCATTTTTTGCGGTGATGCCTGTATCTGGTACTGCTTATATTCACCACCAATGACCACTACCTGGGAAACACCGCCAACAGAAAGCAAAACAGGTCTTATTGACCAGTCTGCTATAGAACGAAGTTCCATAAGGTCTGTTCTTTCAGAGGTAACACTTAACAGCATTATCTCACCCATAATAGATGACTGTGGAGCAAGAGTTGGAATTCCAACTCCTTCGGGCAGCTGCTCGCTGACAGATGCGGTCTTTTCCGCAACTATCTGCCTGGCTCGGTAAATATCTGTTCCCCATTCAAATTCTACCCAAATAATGGAAATACCTGCTGAGGATGATGATCTCACCCTCCTCACATCCGTTGCACCGTTTACGGCTGTTTCGATCTTAAAAGTAACAAGCTGTTCCACCTCCTCCGGTGCCATCCCGTGCGCTTCGGTGAGAACTACCACTGTAGGTGCCGTAAGGTCCGGGAAGACGTCCACCTCCATATTGATCGATACATACGTACCGTATATCAGCAGGATCAGTGACCCGAGCAGGATTATGAGCCTGTTCTTTAGTGAAAAACTTACAATTTTATTCAGCATTTAAAACTCTTTATTTAGTGTTCATGACCGTGCTCGGGTATCGAGCCGGACATAGATGCGAGCTTAACCTGGTAAGCTCCTCTGGTTACAACACGCTCTCCTTCCTCTAATCCTGACAATACACGCACTGAAAAACCATCCGAGCCCTCTATAGTTACTTCACGCTTTTCGAAGCTCTCCCCGCCTGTCTGCACAAAGACATAATAAACACCCTGTTCCTCTGTAAGAGCTGATACGGGTATAACAAGAGCATCCGGTATCCTTGTCGTTTTGAGGAATACCTCGACGAAAGTGCCGGGTATCAGATCTTCCCTGTAATCTATCTCGAAGGTCAACGGGATAAGCGGACTATCCTGCCCGACTATCTTGCCAAGCACAATGTACCTTCCATTTAGGTCATCAGTGTTATATGTTTTGCCGTCGGGGGTACGGAAGTTAGCCGACTTTATCTTATCTACCATCTCGAGATATTTCTGCGAAAGGTCCGCGCGTAACACAATAGTGGAATTCTTTGATATTACCGCAAGCGTCCTGCCTGCCTCGACAAATTCTCCCTGCTTCACATTCAGCGACATGATATATCCGCTGATCGGAGAATAGACACGCACCCCGCTTCCGGTATAGTTTGTAGTAAGAGTCTTATAGATCGTTTCCGCTATTTCATAAGTACTCTTTATTGCAAGGAATTCCTTCTCCGAGATTATCCTGTCTTCGACCAGCTCAAGAGCTCTTTCGTAATCTGATCTTGCTTTTTCAAGGTTATACCTTGCCTCGAGTATTTCTGAATTAATATTCTGTTCGTTTAATCCGGTTCCGGTAATAGTAAATAGGTTCTCACCTCTGTACACAGGTGAACCCATTATAAATGAAGTATTTTTCATCGTTACCACACCGCTTGATTTTGCCGATATTATCGCCTGGTCGCTTGGAGGGGTGATGATCTGCCCTGTTGTTCGTATTGTACTTAGAAACGTCCCGCGCTTCACTTCCTGGTTCGCGAATTCCACTTTCCAGGCCTGCTCTTTTAGGTAGACGATCTCATTACCGCCGCCTTCTTCCTCCGGCAGGTCCTGCCTGGCCATTTCTTCATTCTCATATACTTTAATTCCGTCGATAACGATCTGATCCGTGTATTCTTTTGTTCTGATGTCAAAGATAAGCTTATACTCACCGGTTTTAGCGGGAGTTATTGCAAGCCGGAAAATACCCGGGCTGGACGGTGCATCGGCTGTTATCGATATATCATCATTCGGACCCGTCAGTGTAAGTGATACACTGCCCTCGGTAATCGGCTTAAACAGATCTCCGAGTACCGTAAAGTGCGCCGCGAACCGGCTTTCATCTCCCACGACAAGAGGTTTGAACTCAACAAAGAGTTCTGTTTTTTCGCTGTAGATCGTGTACACCAACGGTTCAAGCTCATCGCTCTCTTCGTCATGGTCATGATCGTGACTGCAACCCATATAAAGGAACGCAGCAAGTATTATAATGAATACCTGTTTCATTGTATTTTTTAAATTTAAATATTATGCTCGCCGGGTATAATAATACCGGCTCAATGTTTTGGATAAAATGTAATGAGGTTAAACTACGGGTGGTGCTCGCGGAGATAATTCGCGTACCGGCGGAGGCGGTTTTATATTCTCGTTGTTGTCACATATTGAAACAGAACCTGCAATATCCACTGTAAGGTCTATCGGTACTACAACAAGAGAAATGATCTTAAATGTTAATGGAAGCTGTTCATGTTTCTTGGAAACAAAAACATGGTCGATATTATGAGATAATGCTGAATCATCATCGTGGTCATGTTCATCATTACCTAAATGATGGCTATGTACCTCCGAATGGTCATCAAAATGCAAATGAGGGAGATAATCATGAACCAGGAAAACCGAAAAGGTGAGCAGTAAGATGAATTTTATACCGGCAAATCTCATACAGCAATATAAAGATAAGAAGAGTTTGTTTCAATATACTACAGGGTTGCAAACAAAAAAAGCTGCTCTTATGAGCAGCTTTTTCATTATAGTAGTAAATTGTACTTTTCTTACTTGATGCTTTCTTCGACTTTCTCCTGGAGGTTTTCTAGGTCCGTCTGATCTATGATATTCCTTGCCACTCTGTTCCTTGCCTCTTTTTCCTTGCTCGATACATTTGTATCTTTTTCTGTGTCTGAAGCTTTCTTTTCATTATTAGACTCTTTCTTGTTTCCTGTCTTGTCAGTTTTTCCGGGCATAGTAGC
>CALGOI010000237.1 GCA_937959065.1 uncultured Ignavibacteriota bacterium
AACTCCATTTATTTTTAAATTTGGCCAGGATATAACAGATGTCTTGATAAAAGCCCCCATGCCGGGATTTTTACAGAAATTTATTTCATCGGATAGATTTAAAGATGCAGAACTAAAAGGAAAGAAAACTTATAAAAATCACCTGGTAGTGATAGGATACGGACTTAACGGACAGAATGTAGTAAAAGCTGCGAGGTATGCATTAATTCCATATGTTATACTTGACATAAACGCCGATACGGTAAAGAAAGAGAGAGAAAACGGTGAAGAGATCTATTTCGGTGACGCAGTTAATCCCGAGGTACTGGATACTATTTGTGTAAAAACCGCCAAGGTTGTTGTGGTTGCCATATCCGACCCGGTTGCAACGAGAAGGGTTGTCGCAAATGTCAGGGACATGACTCCGAATGTTCAGATAGTAGTTAGAACCAGATATGTAAAAGAAATAGAGGAGCTGAGGAAATTAGGAGCGAACTCGGTAATAACAGAAGAGTTTGAAACATCTATCGAGATGTTTGCAAGGGTACTTACGATTTACATGATACCGGAGAATGAGGTCGAGAAATTGATAAATGTTATAAGAGCAGACGGTTATGAGATGCTCAGGTCGTTATCACCCAGACCCGGATTTATGGATACAATTGAAAACAGTTTTTCTGAGGTTAATCTTTCCAATCTGAAAGTACCTCCACAGTGCAAGCTAACAGGCAGAACTATTAAAGAAACCGACCTGAGAAAAAGATTCAATATAACACTCCTTGCAATTAAACGAGACAGAGAGTTGATTAATAATCCAGCTCCCGACACTGAATTTAAGGAGGAAGACGTTTTATATCTTTTTGGTGAACCTAACAGTATAATTAACTTTAAAAACTATATGGAAGGAAATTAATGAAATCGATCTGCGTATTCTGCGGTTCAAGCAAAGGCACTGATAAAATATTTTCTTCAACTGCTAAAAAAGTGGGCAGATTATTGGTCAAAGAGAATATGGATCTTGTTTATGGCGGAGGCAATGTGGGGTTAATGGGTTCATTAGCTGAGACTGTTATGGAAAAGGGAGGGAGGGTTACAGGGATAATACCTGAATTTTTGATGAGAAGAGAGCATGCTACACTTGAAATATCCAGACTGATAATAGTTAAATCAATGCATGAACGTAAGGCAAAGATGTCAGAGTATTCGGACGGATTTATCATTATGCCCGGCGGTCTGGGTACACTGGAAGAATTTTTTGAAGTTTGGACATGGGAGCAGCTCAGACTTCATATGAAACCAATTGGTGTATTGAACATAGATGGTTATTTCAATGATTTGATTAAGTTTCTTAACAAAGCTGTTAGAAAAGGATTTATAAGAAAAGAGGACAGGGAATTAATATTGGTTGACGAAGATCCCGGAAAGCTCCTTAAGAATATGAAAAGACATTATAAAGCCAACAACATTGACAGGGATATTAAGGGTAAAACTTAATGGACATGGATGCGTTCAGAACATACTGCCTGAAGAAAAAGGGTACATCTGAGGAAACACCATTTGGACCGGATACTCTTGTGTATAAAGTAATGGGCAAGATCTTTGCGATTACAGGTTTTGAGAAGCCAATGAGGGTCAACCTGAAGTGTGATCCGGAACGTGCTATTGAACTCAGAGAAGATTATGCAGAGGTTCTTCCCGGGTATCACATGAGTAAAAAGCATTGGAATACGGTTGTAAGTAAAGGAAGGATGAACGATATACTGCTTAAAGAATTGATTGACCATTCTTATGATCTGATCTCAAATGGTTTGAAGAAAGCAGAAAGAGAGAAATTGAAAATTATTTCTTAACCCTTTTTTCGATTTCTTCAAGCTTTTTATTAAGCCACAACCTATTTTCCAGCAATTCTTCTTTCTTCATCATTTGCTTTATTTCTGCCACATCACCGGCATCAGGATGAAGATTAACTTTATAAAGACGTTTGATATATTTAATAAAGTTAGAGTTGGAAGTTTTTCTATTAGGGGTTAAAACTTTACTGTTAGCAATCAGATGTCTGAATGTGTCAGTTAGAGAATAAAGCATGTCTTCCATTTTCATCTCGAAGTATATTTTTGCCGAGAGTTCTTTTACCTCTAATTTTATATTTATGTCATACAGCTTTATTCTCGAGAGAAATTCCAGAGCTTTATCATAGTTTCCCTCGGTAAATTCAATGAAGGCTTTACCATATGCGTAAACATCTTCTCTTACCTCGGGGTGTAAGAACTTTTTATACTTCTCACTAAATTTCTTTACCCAGTCTATCTCTCCCACCTGAGTACCAATTTCAATTGCATTCTTGAAAAGAATGTCGTGAAGAAATCCATAATGACCATACAGCTCACGTTCGATTTCAAGTTTATAAAGAGAAAACACCTCCTTCGTAAATTCAACTTCACCTCTACGAATCCTTCTCGAGCAGAAATTCTGTAAATTTATTAAAATATCGAGTACATCGGAGGGGGTAATCAAATCTTCAGATTCAAACAGCTTTCTCTTTGCTGCATAAAAATACTTGTCCTCATTATAGAACAGCATCAGGTTAAGGTTGTAATAAATTTCAATGACAGGAATTTTATTCAGAAATTTTTTATCAAGGGTTTCAATTGCTTTCTCAAAAGAAGCAGCTTCCTTTTCGAATTTGTATATCTTTCTAATGTTAAGAAGAAAGTTATGCATTCGAAGTACAGTCATTAGGTAGTAGGCAGTAAATTCTTCATGGAGATCTTCAAGAGGAGCT
>CALGOI010000238.1 GCA_937959065.1 uncultured Ignavibacteriota bacterium
CGGGGAAGTATCCCGTAAAATGCTTCCCTGCATCGTAACTACCAGAAATATCGAATGCATTATTCCCGCCGTCAACTATAAAATAGCTTCCATCTACATACACATTATGAGCGTCATCATCACTGTTGATGATCCCATTATAACCTGCATTAAGTGTGTAAATGCCCGGTGTCATATTCAGATTACTGCCCGATGAGCCGTAAATAGAACAATATACAGTTGATGTCGTTATCTCATTATTGTACAGGTCTATACTTGAGCTAAGAGTTATAACAGGCGAATAGTAATTCGTTATCTCGCAGTTCTTTATTGCAGCTCCGCTTATATTTGTAATGTTTATTGCTGAGGAAGATGAAGAAGTCGGAGCATAGAACCAGCAATTATCCACGATAATAGGTACGGATGATGAAGAACTTGCCCCAAAGTTTAAAATAGGAATATTATTACCGCTGACGTCAAATGTATTTTCAAACAGCACTATAAGCGGGTTCATAGATGTTGTTGTATATGAGCCCCTAACAGCGCCGCTGTTATCGATTGTAAATGTATTATACTGCATTTCTATCTCATCACAGTTATACATATCGATAGCGTAAGCTGAATCTTTTATGTCCTCTATATTTGTTTTATATATCTTTACTGTATCGCAGTCTATTAATGTTATTCCGTTCCATTCAGAGGTCCCGGTTAAGTTTACACTGCTTCCGGATATATCACCGCAGATGAAGTTACCTCCTTCGGCTACTATAACACCGTTTGTATCAAACTCTAATGATGTTCCTTCCTCTATTGTTAAGTTAAATCCATCCGTGAAAATAGTATCCCCTACTATAACATCATCGTCCATTACTTCATCAGCTACTAATGTTCCGCCTGTCTGCATGACAGGTGACAGCATAAACAGCTTACCTTCGCCGGGCTTGAACCAGCCAAGTGTGTTTTCTTACTTCCCAGGTCTATTGCGCCTGTATAGTTCTTATTAAATGTAACCGATTGCTGTGTGTAGACATCAGTGAGTTTCCAGTTGGTAAATCCGGCAAGATTTGCTCCATTGAACTTTATCTTAAGTACCCTTACATCGCCTTTTGGTGTACTTCCGTCCATATATTCAGGTTCGCATCTTCTGTTTACCACTGTAAGATACTCAGTAAAGTCACTTGGTTCTTTGGGGGCAAAGAATCCGAATTCCCAGAATTTTTCCTCGTCACAATCCGTAAATGTATATGGACCATCTTCTTCACAACTGTTTACTCCATTTATATAAGGTGCTATACTAACTATGTCAGATATAATATAACGGTTTGCGGTTTCTTTGTGTACGCTTACCCCATCATACCAGTCAATACGATCGAGATATACTTTCCAGTTAAGGAGCTTTTGATTTAAACTGTCAATGTAACGTATCTTATTCTGTCCGTAATCGTTAAATATCCGTAATTCATTTACCCATCCCAATTTACCTAATCCAAAATGGAATAAGGAATCACCGGCTGAAAATGAAGAACCATAAGTATCTTCCAATAACATATCACCCGGATCCTCCGGATTAAGTGAAAAACTGTCATAAATAAACCAGCACAAACCATCAGCTCCATGAGATAGAGCTATCACTGCCTGTGCTTCTATTTCCTGATTGGTTGGCTCTCGGAATCCATAACTCTGATCATATTGATTTTGTCCATTCTGCCTTAGTACTCCTGAATGAATTTGCGGCTGAACGATCATTTTTGCATTTGGAGATAAGCTGTCTGAAAGATCTCTTGCTTTCCTTACCTGATAAACAAATGAACCTCTGGGTTCAGGTGCATCATAATCTGTAGTATAAAAAGAGTTCTCAGGTGTTCTTCCGGTTGCTTCACTTTTATCTCCCAAAACTCTATTCTGTAGAAAGTTATTATATAGAGTATTATTCTGATACCATACGCTGTTTGGGCGGTAATTAGGATAATAATATGACAGTGATTCCGGAACATACTTCCATCCCCCAATTTCATGAACGTCCAACGTAAATACTTCTGGTTGTATAATATCGAAAAAAGTTTCGAGCGACAAAGGACGCTCGCTTCTTATACCAAGCATATTAAAATGGTTAGTAAGGGCTGAGCTTAACCGCACCCCGGGTTTCCATATTCTAGCACTATCATACACATATTTGGCAGCAGGCATATTTGAATAGAAAAGTTCATCTATAAAGAAAAAATAATTACTGTTGTTGCTACCGGGCCAGAACTCCTGAACCTCTTCCTTAATATTATCATCCCACATTCCACTGAATAAATTATTTGCATCTTCATCATCAACGGTAAGCTTGTCAAACCATACATCAACATACCCATACCAGTATATCTTGAAATCAACTGAACAAACTTTGTTTATTGAAGTACCTCCATTAAATATATCTACCCATCCGTTATTAAGACCACCAGTTCCTTTTTCACCCGAGAATGTAAGAGAATCCGGTCCAATGGGATCAAAAGTAAAATCGTCAATATAGGATCCATCATAATCACCACCTGCATCCCTAAAATTATTAACGTTGACGACAATTGTTCCTATTGAATTTCCGGCAAAATCTATGATTTCAATTCCGACTACAGGTGTAGTATTTGTTTCGCTAAAATCGCTTTCCCTGATCTTCATCCTTGGCTTCAGGTGCCAGTCCTGGGTATCAGTCCATCCCCAGTTTCCTATATTTTCACTGTGCTGCATATTCTCATATATGTCACGGCAAAGATACCCTTCACTCATAGTTGAATCATCGGCATACCTTACTGTATTCCCCTCATCTATCCCATAGTCTCCTGTCATTGTCTTGTATACGAATCCATTATTTACCGATGTCTGGTTATTTCCCGGAGCAACTTCATATACAACCCTCTGGCTGTTTATAATTGCATCGGCTATCTTATTACGGTTATAAATACCTTTCAGCCCAGCGTTATGAACGTCCGCCATAAGGCTGTTCATGCGGGATATTTGGTTTGAATCAAGAGGGTTGCCGAGTATATTCCCGTAATAGCTGTCCTGCCAGAAATAATTCTGAGAACCGTTAAAATGCATGCTGTCTCTCATTCTGTCAAGACGGTAAGGTACAAAATTAGTACCGCCTGAATATCCTTTATTGAAAATTATGTTTACAAACTCATCTTTAAAGGAGGGCAGGTAGCTTTGTACTCCCGTAGGTTTATATGATGATGTGTTTGACCTTGAGGTTTCTTCCTCCCCTGTTATACTCCCCATTACCGTAAAATAAACAAACGGCAGGAGTATTATCGCTAAAGCCTGTAGTAGTTTTTTCATCATTGTGGTATTTGAGTTAAAAATGTTATATTAAATACGGGAGCTTTCATTTTGCTTTTGCCTTTTGACCTTTCACTTCTCACTTTAAAAGAACCATTTTTTTCGTATCCATTCTATCCCCGTCTGCAAATAAGGAATAAAAATATACTCCGCTGGGAAGATTTCCCGCTTCGAAAGTATATTCATACACTCCGGGACTCAGTTTCTCATTTACAAGCACGGCTAATTCTTTACCGGTAATGTCAAACACACTTAGCTTAACATTCTTTAAACTTTTAACTTTAAACTTAATAATTGTACCGGGGTTGAATGGGTTCGGATAGTTTTGATATAATTGAAAATCAGAAGGTACTTCATTGGATATCAGCTGTATTGACATCACAGGGCCGCCCCCGTCGGTGGTATGCACAACGCTACTTCCTCCTGCCCAAGCAATCAAACTATCAAACGCAAAAGTACTAAGATTATTAAATTGAGGGGAAGTTTGATAACCCCAATGAATTCCTCCGTCAGTGCTTTTAGCTATTCTGTTTAAATCACTACCGGCCCACCCAATTGAATCTGAACCAAACGATATAGATGGTCCACCTGCATTAGTGGGAGAATTTTGCCAGGTAAAACCTCCATCTGTAGTCCGCCTCATATTTCCAGAAGTAGCTATACCAATTAATCCATTAAGAAAATAAATATCAACAACACCATTATTATATGTATATTGTAAACTCCAGTTATTTCCTCCATTAGTTGTCTTGTACAGCTTTCCTTGTAAATCAGTATTTGTTATCCATCCGGTATCACTATTAATAAAATGAACTCGGAAAGGATGGTAACTGTTATCTAACTGCTGTACCCAGTTTAATCCGCCATTGGTAGTTTTTAAAAGCCCCAAACCTATTAAATTAGGACTATCACATATCCATCCGGTTAAAGCATTTATAAAATACAAATCGTCAACCTGTGTCCCAGCTGTAGTACCCATTATTTCAATCCAGTTATCACCTCCGTTTGTAGTTTTCAATACGAATATCGTTCCAGATCCGCTGGCACCACCAACGTAACCAGTCATATTATCTACAAATTGTACAGTAGTAAAGTTTATATTTCTAATGTACTGAATTGTCCAGTTATCACCTCCGTTTGTAGTTTTCATTATGTAGCCTGTATCCTGGTTATTGGTATGCCCTCGTGTTACCACCCATCCCGTGAGCGTGTCGATAAAAAATATATCATTCACCAGATCATTAACGGGCAAAGTCTGTTGGTACCATCCGGGGGGGTTATCCGACTGGAAGTTCGTCGCAAGGAATAATAAACAAAGCTCGAATAATAGGATCTTTTTCATTTAGAATATTATTTTAGAAGGGGAGCTACATAAAGCTAACTGATAATTAAGACATTAGCAATAGACGAATTATCGAAATGGGATTATTTTTTGTGATTAATTGAAGAGATATATTCTATCCTTCGTTAGCGGTATTGTTGGAGGCTGGAAGTACATGGTATTCAACCTCCTGTCCTATTTGAATCAAAATCTTTAAAACTTGACAAACTTTATAAACTTGATAACTAATAACTTATTCCACAATCGGTGATACATGCGCATATGACCCTTTTACCATTTCTTCT
>CALGOI010000239.1 GCA_937959065.1 uncultured Ignavibacteriota bacterium
TCCATAAAGTGTACGTCATTCAATCTCTTCTGTGTAGGGGAGTTTTGCTTCAACCAGTATTGTTGCGAATATCCTGTCCCTTTGAGACTAATTAAAATTGCTGCAAAAATCGATATTTTAAGCGCTTTTTTAAACATAATCATATAATACCTTAACAAAAGTATTAGCTTACTAATTACAAATATATAGAATTTAGTTATTTAAGGAAGGTTATTTCGTTTCCTGAAAAACCACTCGATACAGAGTAATAAGATAAGTGCTCCCAGGAAGTAAGGATTTATATTCAATGAAAAATTCTTTAAACCGCTCAAGGAAGGTGATTCGCTTGCCTGTCTTTTGTTTATTTCCTCTATAATATCCTTTATCTGGTCCTCAGGAATACCTGTTAGATTCTGTCCACCTGTTTCCAATGCCAATGAGGAGAGTATGCTTTTATCCGAACGGGTATTTTTGAATTCATAATTATTCTGACCGATTAGGAACCTCCCTTCATCACTTTCTATCTGTTCACCTCTTACTGTAAGCGTTGCAGTAAAGTTGTAATCACCGTCATCTGGAATATTTATTCCTCCTGTAAATGCTGTATTGGTTATCTTCGTTAATACCACTTCCTCATTAATATTATTTCCTGTTACCCGTACTTTTATTTCCTCACCTCCGATAATTTCAGGATCATTGAGCTCAGCATTAAATGTTACTTGTTCATACCTGGAATAAACAGGCCGGGTAGTCTCTATGAAGAACTTCTTTTGCCTTTCCTTATCTGCTATGTATGAAATAGTGCCCGCTAACAAAGAGTTAAGTACTTCTGAAGCATTGGTTTTTCGCGGATTTAATCTCCATTTATAAAGCCCATGTACCAGCACTGCGGCAGAATGATTATCATCTGTGTTTTGAACGATAAAAGCCGGCTCTGATGATGAAGTCAATACGATCGTTTCAGATGAGGGATTTGCTGTAAAACTTGTACCGCTCTTAAAAACATTTGGTAATCCGGTTATGGAATTTAATAGTTCATTATTCTTAAATGCATCATTATCAAGTATAC